>JAFGSR010000202.1 GCA_016934515.1 Sedimentisphaerales bacterium | reverse complement strand
CCTCCTGCTAATTTCAACTGGGACAACTGGCTTGGACCCAGGCCCGAACGACCATACCATCAGCACATTCTTTATGGTGGCTGGCACGAATTCTGGGACTTCTGCGGCGGCGGCCTGGCCGATGATGGCGCCCACCAGGTTGATTTAGCTATGATGCTGATGGGCGATCCCGGCATGCCTGCCGCGGTTTCCTGCTCTGGTGGTCGATTGCAACATAAAGGGGATGACTCGGAAGTGCCTGACCTGCAGATCGCAGCATACGATTTCGATGACTTTGTAATGACTCTGGAGCATTCACTTTATCCCCGGTATATGCAAAAAACCACCGCTACTATTCGACGCAACGATGAGTTCCCCTACTGGACCCAAAATGCCACCCGCATCGAACTCTACGGCTCGGAACTCATGATGACTATCGGCCGACATGGCGGCGGCTGGCAGGTCACTCAATCCGGTGGTCGCGTCGTGGAGCAAATGTACGGACGCGTCCCCGACCCGGATCACCAGAAAAATTTCCTCGATTGCCTCAAAACCCGCAAAAAACCCAACGCCGATATCGAGATGCTCCATCCCAGTTGTACCTTGCTGCACATGGCCAACATCGCCTATCGCGTCGGCAACAAAAAACTCTGGTTCGATGCCAAAACCGAAACCTTTATTAACAACACCGACGCCAATAAGCTGGTAAAAAGCACATACCGTAATAAATTCCAGATACCCGAAAATGTGTAAATAAAATAAACAACTATTCGACTAATAGTTGCATGTTTTGTTGTAATAACGGTAAAGGTATTTCCCAAGGTCGCGGCGGTCCAGGGAACAGGCAAAGCTCATCATGTGCCTCAATAACGTACGGCAGGTTGGCATGGCTTGTATCATGTATTCTGTTGAGAATGACGACCGGTTTCCTTTGAATCCCGATCAACTGGGATCTATTACCCCCTGCTGGTGGCGTAATGGCGGCGGCAATGACCTTATGGCCGACCTGAGTCCCTACGTGCAGAATGTAACTGTTTTCGTGGATCCCTCCATTCCGCACGCCAAATTGCCCGATCCGTACTCCCCAGATACCGGATACTATTGGCCCTGGTACTATCTCGTGGGTACCTGGTCGTACGGCGATATGGAAGTCCTCGTTCCCAAGTATGCCACCAAAGCCGGTGTGGCCATGTTCTCGGATCACTGCATGAATTTGACCGACCCGATGTGGGGTAAACAATGGGGGATGGTCCGAACCAATCACACAACCACAAATGCCAAAGGAAAAGTCATGTATCCCGACGATTGGCCTGAAATTGGTGCAGGAGCTTATGGTTTGTCTTATCAGTGCTGGAGCATCGACTGTGTGTTGCACGACTCACCCGGTCTTAATACCGTTTTCAATGACGGCAGCGCCCGGCTGGTGCCTCCGGAAGAACTGTTTATGATTAAGGAATCCGGCGGCAGCCCTTGGTTAGACTATTTCCCCCCCATGAAGGGTGTGGAAGTAAGCAAGTATCCACCAATTTGCACCTGTGGCTGGTGAAGAACGAAGAGGAAAGAAAAGAGTTGATCCCGGCGTCACATCTTATCACAAGTTTACGCTAGTGGGTTGTATGGGGTGAGCTTGGATTGGCTGAAGGCGGCGACATTATACTTGAATACCTGCCTGCGAGAAGGTGGCAAATAACCTTACTTTAACCAAAACACCTATTCCCGGAACAATAGTGAGAGAATTATGGAAAAAAATAAAAAGATGACAATTATTTTGACCGCCCTGTTGCTATGGATTATCAGTGGCATAGCCCCGGGCGCTGTGGGTGACAACTTTTATATGAGTGAGTATTCCGGATCTGAGCCTGACACCCTGTTGCTCTATCATTTCAATGAACCAGATCAGGCGGCATCCATTCCGGCCGGTTATAACATCAATCCGAGCGCGTTTACAGGTGGTGACGGGTTCACGGCAAACGGCTGGTCCGGCGGGGGTTACCTGAGCACCTTTGCCGGCAACGGCGCCATTGTATCCGGCACCAGCGCCGCCAGTCTGTTTAGCGCCAGCGATCCAGTTAAGACTATCGAGGCGTGGGTAAAGATAGCTCCCAGCGCCTTCGACGGCAGCGGCAATTTCGATACGCCCTGGAACGAGATGCAGTTGGCCCGGTTTGACGGCGCTTCTGGTGCCGGTGGCGCCGGGGGGCTCATCATCAATACCAACAATGGCACCAACGAGGGTACCTTGCAGTCAACGTTCGGTTATGGTCTGGGTGGCACATCGGACTCGAGTTCAGTCACCTGGGAAGCGGCTACCTGGTATCACCTGGCCTGGGAGTTCCGCAACAGCGACCAGAATGAACCGGGCGTCAAATTCTATCGGAATGACGAATTGATAGGCTACGTTGAGCAGGACATTGACTGGTCCGACAGCGGCGACATCTACTGGGCTAATCACCCGGCCGGATCCCCTGTGGATGCCGGACTGGAAGGGGTGATGGACGAATTCCGCGTGAGCAACACCGCCTTCAATCCGGTTTCCGCTCCCGTGGCGCAGATTACCGAATCGGGAAGCAACACGCTGGTAATGGAAGAGGGGCCCACGACGGATGACTTTACCGTTCAACTGCTTAGCCAGCCGAACAACGATATCTATGTCACCATTGATCCGGATGAAGATATTCATCTGGAGGGCAAAGGCGCCGGCGAGCCTAACACCCTGACGTTCACTAACGCGAATTGGGACACGGAACAAACCGTGACCATCTGGGCCGTCGATGATACGCAGCCTGAACCCTCGGAAGAGATTTCCATAATCACTTTTCAGGTAACAGCCAGCAATCCCACCAGCGACCCCGATTTTGAAGGTGGTTACGTGCCGCTTCTTCAGGTTTCGGTTATGGACAACGATACGGTGACTGTGGAAATTGAAAAGGGCCCATATCTCATCTATCCTGATGACAATACCAAGATGACGGTTCTGTGGCGGTTGAATGCTACGCGAACTTGTATGCTGGAATGGGGTGAGGATAATGGTAGAGTGCCCGTATATACTCATAGTGTCCAAACCAGCGAGTACGGCGCCGACCATCAGCATAAATACACTATTCCCAACCTCAAGCTGGGATTTAACTACGACTATCGAGTAACTGTCGATACCAATCAGTACCTCGGCTCATTCCGGGCCGCCCCCCCCGATTACGCCTACAATGTGAAGTTCTTTGCCTACGGCGATACCCGCACCTACCCGGCTGATCATGCTTTGGTCACGACGCGCATGGTTGAGACCTTCACGAATGATCCTAATTATCAAACATTTACTATTCATGTGGGCGACTTTGTGACCAACGCCGATCTTGAATCTAACTGGACAGACGAGTTTTTCAACCGCAATTACCCGGCAACGCTGCAATGCCAAGCCAACCTGCCTCTGCAAGGCTGTATGGGTAATCATGAATATACCGGTGTGGGTTTTTCCAAGTATTGGCCTTATCCGTTTGTTGACGCGAACAACGGCTATTACTGGTCATTTGACTATGGTCCGGCGCACGTGGCCATTCTAGACCAGTTCAGCTACGGCGGCTGGTCGGCGGCCGAACACGGCTTTATGCTGGGGACGCAGCAGCTCGCCTGGCTCGAGAACGACCTGGCGACCAGTGACAAGCAGTGGAAATTTGTAGCTTTCCATGTGCCCGGCTGGTCGGCAGGCCATCCCAGCGTGCTCTTGGACGACCCCGACGGCGAAGTCAACGACCGAATCATCCAGAATTATGTGCAGCCCTTGTGCAAAACCTACGGAGTGGACATGATTTTCGCGGGCGACCTGCATTATTATGCCCGCTGCGAGGTCAGCGGGGTCGAACACATCACCACCGGCGGCGGCGGCGCGCCTTTGCACGATCCTACGGTCGATCCGGAAAACCTTCCTCCTTATCTTGAGGTTGGACCAATCTCAACTCATGAATTCTGCAAAATTGATATTCAGGGCAATAAGCTGAACTTTGAGGCCATTAAAGCTAGTGATGGCTCACTTCTTGATTCCTTCACTATAGTTCATGCTCTAGCTGGCGATGTCGATGACAATGGATGCGTTGACCTGTTTGATTATTCCGCCTTTTTCCTTCAGTGGCTGGAAATTAATTGTCCAACCTATGAGTGGTGTTATGGCGCGGACGTAGATCGCAGCGGGGAAGTAGATACGGTTGATTTAAAAATGCTCACGGATAACTGGTTGAATTGTCATGTATTAACCGATTCAAACTCTATATTTATCACTGAATTTATGGCGGTAAATGATAGCACCACCAAAGATGAAGATGGAGACTTGACTGGGTGGATAGAGATCTTTAATGCCTCAGCGGAGCCGTTCAATCTCTATCATTGGTATCTAACGGACGACCCGGAGAATCTGACAAAGTGGCAATTCCCAAAGGCCGAGATCCCCAGTGAAGGATTTGAAGTCGTCTTTGCCTCCGGCAAGAACCGGGCGACCGCCGGCGCCGAGCTACACACCAACTTCCTATTAGCAGCCGAAGGGGGATACCTGGCTCTGGTCAAGCCTGATGGCGCGACTATTACCACTGAATATGCGCCCTATTCTGCCCAAACCACCGATGTATCCTATGGAAGGTTGATGGACGACGCCACGGTCACTTCCCAAAACGACTTCTTCCAAGTTCCCACCCCCGGTGCCCTGAATGCAGGTTCTCCTTTTACCCTCATCATCCTGCCCGATACGCAAATATATTCCTGCAATGACCCTGCCTGGCGCAATTCCAGCCTGTTGGAAGTTTACATACAGATGACCAGTTGGATAGTAAACAACGTGGCGCCGCTCAATATCAAATTCGTACTGCACATGGGCGACATCGTCCAAAACAATGGCACCCCTCAGGAATGGACCAATGCCGACGCGGCCATGAGCCAACTCGACGGCGTGGTGCCGTACTCCTTCGTGGTGGGCAATCACGATATGGTGCTGGACGCTACCCGCGACACCACCAATTTCAACAACACCTTTCCTTATACCCGCTATGAAAGCAAGTCGTGGTACGGTGGCCGACTGGCGAACGACGGGTATGCGCCCTTCGACAGCTACGACAATGCCTACCACTTTTTCCACGCCAGCGGCATGGATTTTCTGGTTGTGACGCTGGAAGCCGGCCCCACTGATGACATGCTGGATTGGGCAAACAATGTCATCGGCAACCATCCGGAGTGCCGCGTCATCGTGACTACCCACAGTTACATGTTGGGCAACGATACCCGCGACGCCACCTGCTCTTACCTGCCTCCCTGCCCGCCGGGCAACACAGGTGAGCAAGTGTGGAACAAGCTCGTCCGCCTGCATGAGAACGTCTTCTTTGTAATGAGCGGACACCACAACAATGAAGACGACCATCGCGGGCTGTTGGCCAGTATCGGCGATAATGGAAACACCGTTTACCAACTGCTTAGCGGTGATGATTATGACGGATGGCTCCGGATTCTGACATTTGTGCCCGCCGAGGACAAGATCTACGTCAAGAGCTATTCGCCCTGGCAACCGGAAGACCCCAGCCAACAGTACAGGCAGTACCCGTTCACTTTACCCGGGTACAACACCGACCAATACCATCAGTATGAGTTGCATTATGATATGCGGTAGGATTCTGTCAATGCTGCGCTGATAGAAATTATCGAGCACGCCACGAGTTTGTAGTACTCACTACAATCAGCATTTATTACCCAACGTTGATCTGGCGCCCAGGTATTCAGCTTTACCATAAACCAAGAAAGTGAACTAAAGGAGAAAGCATATGGCTAAAATGTCATTCTTTGTCATTTTGCTACAAGTAGTCATCCTGGCCTTAGCGGCTCCTGCCCAAGAAAAACAACTTACTATACCAACCCCTCAGCAAGCTGCCTGGCACGATGACGAAATCGGCGCAATGATTTGCATCGGCATCGAGACCTGGCAGGATAACGACACAGATCATAATCCGAAGCTCGAAAATGCGCAACTCTTTAACCCTATCCAGTTGGACACCGATCAGTGGGTCCGGGCCGTAGAGGCCTTTGGCGGCAAGTATATTGTTTTGGTTGCTAAGCATCATGGTGGTTTCTGTTTGTGGCAAACTGATACTACTCCTTATAGTATCAAGAACTCGCCCTATAAGGACGGTAAAGGCGACATCGTTGCCGAGTTGGCCGAGAGTTGTCGAAGACGCGACATGAAACTGGGAGTATATTTGAGTCCGGCAGATTTTCGCTTTGGTGCTGTTATGGGCGGCGGTGGCAAGACAGCAAACCCTGCGGACCAGCCCCTCTATGACAAGATATATCGTCAACAACTTACGGAACTCTTAAGCAGATATGGTGAAATGATGGAGGTGTGGTTCGATGGAAGCTTGATAATAGACGTCGGCGATATTCTCAAAAAGTATGCGCCACACGCCATGATCTTCCAGGGCAAATACGCCACCATTCGGTGGGTCGGCAACGAAGCCGGCTACGCGCCCTACCCCGCCTGGAATGCAGTCAAGAAGTCAGACGCCCTTACCGGCGTAGCCACCGCCCGCCACGGCGATCCGGCCGGCGACGTCTGGCTGCCCAATGAATGCGATACCGTAATTCGCGATCAATGGTTCTGGAATAGCACCAACGCCAAAACGCTAAAGAGCGTCGATAAGCTTATGGATATCTACTACAACTCGGTCGGCCACGGCGCGGTACTTCTGCTTAATATTGCCCCCGATATAAGTGGACGAATCCCCCGGGCCGATGTAGAACGGGCTGCCGAATTCGGAGCGGAAATCAAACGCCGATTCGGAAAAAACATCGCCCAGACCACCGGCCAGGGAAATGTGGTGGAGCTGGCCTTCGATGCACCCACCGTAATCGACCATGCAATCACCATGGAGGATATACTTCAGGGCGAAAGAATTAGAGAATATGTTATTGAAGGTTACCTTGCCGGCCAGTGGCAGCCCTTGGCTGCGGGCACCGCTGTCGGTCACAAGAAGATTGACGTTTTCGAGCCAATCCGAGTTTCCAAAATACGACTGCGGGTTACGCGATCGGTTGCCACGCCGTTGATTCGTAAATTAGCAGTTTACCGCGTGTCTGATGAGGAGCCGCTGGAGATTGCCCCGGCGTCGGAGGAACCCATCGGCTGCTGGAATATGGATAGCATCGACTCAGGCAAAGTGTCGGACGCCTCCCCTAACAAGATAGATGGCACGGTCCATGGGGCGATAATAAAGGCTGGAATCGCAGGTAACGCCCTGAGCTTTGACGGCCAGGACGATTATGTGAGCTTGGGAACTCGGACGCTCTTTACCCGCGACTTTACCATAACAGCCTGGATCAACCCCCGCGAAACGGCTCAAGACGAGACAATCATTGTCTCCAAGGAACGCGAACATGTCTCTGCCAACCAGTTTAGGTTGTACCTGGCCAACGGCAACCGTCTTGGTTTCATGATGAGCGATAAGATCGACGAAAGTCTGTGGCCTTTTGAAGCATCCGACCGAACCATACCCGCCAACCGGTGGTCTCACGTTGCGGTGGTCCGGAACGGGCAACGTTTCTCTCTCTACCTGAACGGCTCCGAGATAACCAGCAAAGCTGTAGGCGGCGATATGCGTCACAGGAACCGGGAAGATTTTCGTATAGGGGCCGGCACGTATACTGGCACGGCAATATGCAGTGGTTTCGAGGGCTTGATCGATGAAGTCCGCATCTACAACAGACCTCTTTCGGAAAAAGAAATAGCCAGTTCCAAAGCAGCGGCCCCAATTAGAACAAACGGAATATCAGTTGAGGGGGCACAGCCAGAATTAGCCAAACCAACGCCGCAGCAGGCCGCCTGGCAGGATGATGAGATCGGAATGTTCATTCATTTCGGTCTGGAAACCTGGCAGGACAAGGAATCCGATGACGAAACGACCATGGAAAATCTGAAGCTGTTCGATCCACCCCATGTCGATACCGAACAATGGGTTGATGTCGCAGAATCTATCGGGGCCAAATATATCATCCTTGTCGCCAAGCATGTCGGCGGTTTTTGTCTCTGGCAGACAGACTCCACCGAATACAGCATCAAGAACTCACCTTATAAAAACGGCCAAGGCGACATACTCAAAGATCTTTCCGAAACCTGCCGCAGGCGAGGGATGAAACTTGGAGTTTATATTTATCCAGGTTCGATCTTTCATGGTGCGGGAATCGGTGTCGGCGGCAAAACAAGCGACCCATCCAAGCAGAAAGAGTACGATCGCATTTACCGCCAGCAGTTGACCGAGGTGCTAAGCCAGTACGGCAAGATGTATGAAGTCTGGTTTGATGGTAGCGTTACGATCCCGGTCAAAGACATTCTCGATAAATACGCACCCAAAGCCATGGTCTTCCAGGGGCCGCAGGCAACGATCCGTTGGGTGGGCAACGAACGGGGCTACGCACCTTATCCTGCATGGAACGCTGTCAAAAAGGAAGTGGCCGATTCAGGAGTGGCAACCGGACGCCATGGCAACCCGGATGGCGAAAGATGGCTGCCCAACGAAGTGGATACAGTTATCAGAGACCACTACTGGTTCTGGAATTCATACAATGAAAAGGACCTCAAAAGCCTCGATAAACTGATGGATATATATTACAACTCCGTAGGTCACAGCTCGGTACTGCTGCTCAATATCGCTCCGGATACATCCGGCCGAATACCCCAGGCTGATGTCAAACGCGCAGCCGAATTCGGAGCAGAAATCAAACGCCGATTCGGTGAAAGTATCGCCCAAACCAAGGGCAGCGGTGAGGTTATTGAGCTCACTCTCGATAAACCTGTAACCATCGACCATGTCATTACCATGGAGGATATTGTACAGGGTGAACGCGTTTGTGAGTATGTTATCGAAGGTTTTATAGACGGCAACTGGGAGCAGATCGTCGAGGGTATTTCGATAGGCCACAAAAAGATCGACAAGTTCGGCCCTGTCGCTGTTGAAGCAGTGCGTATACGCGTAACCAAATCGGCGGCAAAGCCGATTATTCGCAAGCTGGCAATCTATAATGTTTCCGGTGAAGATTTAACAACAAAACTTGCTAAGCCAACCCCACAACAGGCTGACTGGATGGACATGGAAATAGGTATGTTCATCCACTTCGGTATAGAGACCTGGCAGGACAAAGAAACTGACGATGAGCCAGACATGGCAAACGTCAAGCTGTTCAATCCGACCAATGTCGATACCGACCAGTGGGTAACTGTAGCCGTATCTATGGGTGCAAAATATATCATCCTTGTCGCCAAACATCACGGTGGTTTTTGCCTTTGGCAGACAGATACGACACCCTATAGTATTAAGAACTCGCCTTATAAAAATGGCAAGGGTGATATTGTTGCCGAATTGGCAGAATCCTGCAAGAAACGCGGTATGAATTTGGGTATGTACTTGAGTCCCGCCGATTTCCGGTTTGGTGCCGTTATGGGCGGCGGAGGTAAAACCGCCAAACCCGAGGATCAGCCGATTTACGATAAGATATATCGTCAGCAGCTTAGGGAAGTCTTAGGCCGATATGGCGAGATGATGGAAGTCTGGTTTGACGGTTCATTGATTATCGAAGTGGGTGATATTCTCGAAAAGTATGCCCCCAAGGCAATGGTTTTTCAGGGCAAGTACGCTACCATTCGCTGGGTGGGCAACGAGCAGGGCTACGCCTCGTATCCCGCATGGAACGCCGTTGACACCAGGAAGGATCCCGTGTGGGCAGCAGTGGCGGCTTATACCATAGGCGATGGTGATCCTGACGGTGATTTTTGGTTACCCAACGAATGCGATACTGTTATCAGAGATCATTACTGGTTCTGGAATACTTATAGCCAAGACAAACTCAAGAGTCTCGAACACCTGATGGATATATATTACAAGTCCGTAGGCTACAGTTCGGTACTGCTGATGAATGTCGCCCCGGACCGCAGTGGCAGAATACCTGAGGCAGATGTCATACGTGCCGCCGAATTCGGAGCAGAAATCAAACGCCGCTTTGGAAAAAGTATTGCCGAGACTTCCGGACAGGGAAAGACCTTAGAGCTTACATTCGACCACTCCACCATTATAGACCACGCCATCACCATGGAGGATATTTTCCAAGGAGAAAGAGTTCGCGAATATATCATTGAAGGGCGTGTTGAAGGCGATTGGAAAATAATTTCTAAGGGCACCGCTATTGGCCATAAAAAAATAGATAGGTTTGAACCAGTGGCCGTAACCAAAGTGCGTCTTAGAGTGACGAAATCCGCGGCTATACCCCTCATTCGGAAACTGGCGGCATATAATACGACCATGGATCGTGACACCCAGGCCAAAATATCCGACATTAGCCCAAAAACTCAGAGTCAAGACAGCCAGGTAGTGTTTAAATGGGGACCAGAACATATCAAATCAAAGTTTACTAAATTGGAATTTGATCTTTCCGCCTATATTGATGAACCCACACAATATGAACTTATTTTCAAAAAAACGGGGGGTAAAAATGATCTGGAGATCAAGTCAGTTGTTCTGTTATTGAGCGGCGTAGAAATCCCGGGATTCACTGAACCTCTAGATGCACCCAATACATTCAATATAAACATAACGGCAACTCCCAGCCGCAAGAAGGACTCCATAAAATTTCGAGCTATTCTGAAAGGCAAAGGCGGAAACGATTCCTTTGGTCAAGTGATAATCCACAAAATACCTATACAGTAAAAATGGTACAGCATATTATTTGTGATAATGATTGCTTTGTATGTATTTTTCCAGTACGCCGGCAGCAGGTAGAATAATTCGCCATTATCAAAACTGGATGTGATTACAAGGGATTTAGTTTATAGTTATTTGTTAAGAGGATTATTATGAGTGCGCCAAGCAAAGCTGGCGTGAGCAAGCTGGACAAACCAGCCTGGCCAAAGGTTAGCCACCGGGCCAGAACAGAACTTTGCGCATAAGGAGGTAACGAATTGTGCGAAGCCAAAGGGATGGCGGATTATCGGCCATAACGCAAGTGAAGGTATTGAGCCCCGAAATTTTCATCGTCGCACAGGGCCAAGGGCTTCATGACCTGGAAGCCAGTATTGCTGCATGCGTTAAAGGCGAGTATGACAGCGACGTGCCGGGGTCTAAGTCCATGGCAGGTAATCTAACTGTTTACGTCGGAACTTGGGAGAGCCATGTCGCTCCCAACGGAAGCTTCCAACAAGCTGAAGAGGCAAGGCGGAAGTATGGCGGCATGGCAGTCGGACCAGCTCATAGTAGAGGTGTAGCCGGGGTAATGCCCGGTGGAGCACGTGGCTCACTCGAAGGGGCTGGCGATAAATCGTAGAGGGCAACGGAAGTACTCGCTGGACACTGAGCCGAGAACGTAGTACGGACTTCAGCCCTCCTATCGGTACGGTGCGGATGTATGCACCGATAACGAACCGTGAGATTTATCGAAGAGCCGGATGAAGGCAATCTTCAAGTCCGGTTCTGTGAGGGACATTGAAGTTCTTCACATGGTTGAATATTGTGGCACTCTTGATACCGAAAGGCAAGAGAAACAGAGAAAACAAATTAAACCTAAATGAAGGAACCATATTATGTCTACTCGACAGACAGGATTTTCGAAGGTTAATATAACGCCTCTGCTTGGTGTGGCAATGTGCGGCCAGCTATTTAAATATCACGCTAAAGGCATCGAGAGTGAACTTTACGCATCAGCGATGTGTATTGACGACGGCCAGACGCCGGTGCTTATCGTTAGTTGCGATATCTTGATGTTAATGAACGACCATTGCACCGCGATATGTGCGAAGGCGTCCGGGACGACAGGTGTGCCTGCGGATAATATCATAGTCTGCACGACACATACCCACAGTGGGCCTTATACGATCGATGTTTTTGGCGGGGGCGCCGATGTTAATTATCTTGAGGGTTTGGAGTCCAAAATCATCAAAGT
>JAFGSR010000201.1 GCA_016934515.1 Sedimentisphaerales bacterium | reverse complement strand
TTTTACCACTACAATCATCGGAAGGTTGGTATTTTTCTGTTTATGATTCATGGCTTTTGGTCGCCTGAAAAGTGCGAAAGTTCACTACCAGATACGTGGCAAATTTGTTGTAGGGATAATAAGTCCCCTTGGCCACCCAGATTTCCCTGGTACACATAGTGGCTGGATCGAAATTATTTGGGTCAAAATTACTCGTGATATCATCGGCCTTCTTCAGAGCGTCCTGTACATAAGCAAACGCATTATCCCAACTGTCCCCTTCATGGGCACCGCTGCCGGCCTGATTGACATACCAGATCGCCGGTGATTCATACGCGCCTAGATCAACATAACTTTTAGGATCCGTTCCCAAATTAGCAAGGTAAGGAACATCCACTCCCCCCTTGCCTGCCCGGTCCAAAGCTGGCGCGAAGTTGCCGTCAGCCCTGTCCAAAAGACCACCCCCAACAGTCTCCCCCGGATCTTTTCTGCAACACAGATACAAACCGTCATCCCGGCTGCCAAATACCCCATCCTTACCCGCCGGATCGTCCATATCAACAAACGCCGGCTCGATCTCCAAGTTATATCCGCCATTAATCCCCAAACTGCTTTCCCATTGTCCCAGTTCGCTGACTCCGCAGTCTTCAACATCACAATACCTTAGCCAGGCTTGACCGGCACCCTGATTGTAAATTTCGCCACCGGCCTCACTCGCCAGATTATGCCACAAAATTGAATTGATTATCCTCGGCGAAGAATTATGGTTGGCTATTGCTCCGCCTTTTACCGCCTGGTTTTTTATTACCGTGCAATTAATCAGATTTGGATCCGACAACTCACTGTAAATCCCGCCGCCTTCACCATCCGCCAGATTGCCATAAATAACCGAACTGCTCAGCGACGCATAACCGTTGCTGCTGAATAATCCCGCCCCATTAACCGCTTCGTTCTCGATTACAGTACAACGCTCCAGCACAACCGAACTGTTCAGATTGTACAAACCGCCCCCGTTAAGCTGGGCTTGATTATCCTTAAAAGTGCTGTCCGCTATCACCGCACCCAACGGATTAGCCACATAAATTCCGCCGCCGTTTCCCGTCGAAAAATTCTGCTCAAAAACACAACCGCTTACCGTTATCGTCGAATCCCCGGAAATCGCTGCCCCAGCACCCTGAACCGCTGTGTTATCATGAACAAAACAATCCACTAATTCAGCTGATGCCGATTCAATCCTGACCGCCCCCAACTGATTACCCGAAATTTCACACCCGCTCACCGATACCGCCGCACCACCGCTGATGCACAACCCACTGTCAGCGTTATCAATAATCCGACAGTTAGTTATCCCGGGTTCACTGCCGGAACAACTTATTCCATCCGTCCCTGCCGTTATAGTGAATCCGTCGAGACAGCAGCCACTTCCCTCAGAATTTTCAAAAACCACCACATCATCCCCGCCGCCATTAATTACCGTCGCCGACACCACCGATGCGCTTTCCGGTGCCATGCTCCGCAGCGTAACCCCCTTACCCATAAAATCGATATTCTCATAATAAGTTCCCGGAAAAACGATAATCTCATCACCGTCCAGACTCCCGGAAATAGCTGACTGTATTGAAATCACCCCCGCCGGAACATAAATTTTCATCGGCACCAGCACGTCGTTTGGATCGCCCGGATTGCTATAGACCTCGGGAAGACTTTCGTGAACGTATTCCACAATATTGCTGTACCCGTCGCTGTCATAATCACCCGCTGCGTCATCCACATCCGGCGTCAAACCGTGGCTGTACTCCCAGCCGTCCGGCATGCCGTCTTTATCGCTGTCGGCATCAGTCGGATCGAGGTTCAGTTGATACTCCAGCAGATTGCTTAAACCATCACTGTCAGCATCACCGCTCGCATCCGCATCGTTCAAGGGATTCAGGTTGTAATTATGCTCCCAGCCGTCCGGCATACCATCATCGTCAGAATCATCGTCAGTCGGATCGGTACCCAGATCAGCTTCGCCATCGACATAACCATCCTCATCGACATCATAGCCGTTGGCATAAGTAGCCGTGCTGATCAGCCCGCCTCCGCCGTCAACCAGACCATCATCATCACTATCATAATCATTCTGCAATGTGCCGTTTTTCGCTTCGGTAAAGTCAATAATCCCGTCAGCATCGGTATCATGGGCCGATGGATAGCGATAACCGATATCAATCGTACCGGTATCCGCCGAACCGCTCGGACTGCAACTGGTCGTGTAGCCTTCGGCGTTTTGCACATTCGGATCGCCCGCATTGATCAACTTGGAACCGCTCGGCAAATAGAAGCGATCCGCAAAGTCGCTCCAGCCCTGGTAAAAATCATCTTCGTCCAGAATCTTGCTGGGACTGCTCGCATTAGGCTCGCCGGCATAATCCGTCGCATCCAGAGTAACTACACCTTCCGTATCCTTGTAATAGTGATATTGGTTGCGGAAAAAACCGTTATAACTTTCCTCTACTCCTTCACAATCGACCTCATCTTCCCAGAGTGCCTCCCCTTGCGACTGTCCACTGGCATCCAGACCGGTATTCGTAAAGATATTTTGTTTAACCGTGATATTAATACCAAACTCTTCGTTCAGCGGAATCTCACAGGCCCGCGTGGTGTTCCGGTCAAAAGTACAGTTCTCTAATAGCCATACCCCTCCCTCATTAATCTCACCTACGAAACCTTTACCGTTTTCCAAAAACAGATTATTCTGCCATTCATACTCGTCGTCGGAGTAGCCTGCTTCTGCACAAATTCCACAATAATTCCGTTTCAAAATGACATCATGAATGGGATAGTTCATATAGCCGGTTTGGAAATACAATCCATAGCTCAGGCCGGAGATACATGTAAAATTGATGCTGGATTGTGAACTACCCCCGTCAAAATCCACTTTCGCCTTGTTGGAATTGCGATACTTGACCCCGTCCCAGTTCGCACAGGCCAGCGCCCGCTGCATCAAGCGAACATAACCGCCGTCAAACGGATCACCTTCACAATTCAACGTGCCGTTAAGTATTAAATCACCGGTCCCACTCGATACCCCGCCCATTGCTACCACCGTACCGGGTTCGATAGTCAGGGTCTTACTGCTGTTGAGCGTTACATCCGCATACAAAACATAATCCACCCGCGGATGATGATAGCCGATATCCACGGTACCCGTATCAACCGTAGCCTGGTTCGGCTCCCAGGTGGTATCACTGCTCAAGCTGGTCGTCGAGGTAAACAACCGATCAGATCCGCTGACATGCTTGATACTCCAATCATTCGGCTCAGCATACCAATCTCCAACAGTACCCGAACCTTCATCAATTAAGTCCGCTCCCCCACTGGAAGTGTTATTAAGAAAGTAATTTCCCAGGTAGGTATTCGTGGTGTCATAGGGTGAAACAGTCAATATGACTTTTGAGCTACCGGCACCACTATCCCCATAAAACCCATTGTTTGTAACCCCATAGAGCTCATATATGCTTTCGGTATCATAATTTGTGATAAGATTGTTTTGTACATAACATGTACCGGAGATCTCACTCCCACAGATTCCAGAATCGCAATTGTCGACGGTATTATTTTTAATTCCGATGACACTGCCTCCACCATAAATACTTATACCTGTACCTGAACAATTCGTGATTAAATTATTGAAAATTTGATGGGTACCACTATAACATTCAGCAAAATCAATACCACTCCCGCAGTTGGTTATGATATTATGTTGGATCGGCGATGACGTGGCACTGGCCTCTAAGGTTATACCGATGCCGGCATATGCTATTTTGCAGAATTCAACTGTACTATCTTCATCTATTTCCAAACCATCCCAGTCACTGCTGCTGGGGTTGCCTGAACTGCCGGAGATGGTATCGCCAAAATCGTTATCGTTTTTGCTGGTGAACACAATGTATTCATAAGGCTTTCCCTGAGCCACCAACTCTCCGCCGCCGGCATCGATATCCGCCCCATTCAGCTTGACAATAGTCCCCGGCTCAATTCGCAGTTTCGCCCCATTGGTCAGCGTTATGTCGCTGCTGACATAATAAGTCGCATCGGCATACCAGTCCTCATCCTCCTCAATAGCACCGTTACGCGTCACATAATCCCAGGTAACCGGAAACTTCGCCTCCTGAAAGAAACTGTTATCCAGCGTCTCAATCAGATAAATCTTGTCGTCGGTATCTCGAAAAAGCTGTTTATAAGCCGTTATACCCCTGCGGCTGGAACTTTCGGCAGCATCAAATACCTCCGAACGACCAAAACGGTGTCTGTCCGACGACGCTCGTACTTCACCTTCGTGCCAGACCTTAACAAACTCGATATCCTCCCGCGTCGGAGTGGTGTTTAGCTGCTCAAAATCCTCCACTTCCCGCCCTTCGATAATCACCCCCACCTCCTGATTATCCACACAATCATCCAGGTTCAACTCGGTATATATCCGCACCAAAGCGTTCGCCGTATCCAGCCGCTCCAGCAAAATCGGCTTCCTATTAAAAATCACATTCTGATGAAACCCGTCCCGCTGGGCCTGCAACTCCAAATCAATCCCCGCCCCAAATGCATTGGCAAAAACCAACCGACTCGGATCCTCTGCATCGATTACTCCCGCTACCAGCGGATTGATCCGGGCAATATCCACCTGATAATTACCCTGGACCACCTGCAGCCGCACCGGACGCATCTGCATGGTAACATCATCAACCGTATAACTAAGCCATTCTCCCAGCGTTGTGCCAATCTGCAAGCGATAATCCGCCCGATCCATCACAAACCCGTCCGCCGTCGCTCGCCAAACCGGTTCAGCCACCTGCCAATTACCGTTGGGCTCCTGATAGCAAATGCCGCAGCCAACCTCGACGATCTTGGAAACCTCCGTTTCGATCTTCAACTTGCCGGAATTCGGATCGATAACTTCCAACTCTTTTTCCATCCGCCAGAGGCGATGATTATAATCCCGTGAACCGTTTAATTCCGTCACCACCCGCGAAATCACATTCGGCTCATGTTTATCCTCTGTTAACCGGTCGGTAAGATTAACCTCCGCTGGCTCCTCCCCTCGCACCGCCTGCCGAGTGATACTCAACACTACCAGCAGTCCCACCACCACCGCCAAAACCACCACCGCCAAAGCCTTACCATACCGCTTGACATAAACACTCATAACTTACCCCTTTCCTTGCCTCTCAGCCATAACAGGTTAAAAGCATCTGTGTAAACACGATACAAAATATAGTAAACGAATTTTATTCCGGGAAAAAACTTATTTATCCGGAACACATAAGCGCACATTCTCCGCCCGGTTGACATCTTGTCGATAAACCACCGGTAACGCGGCGCATAAAATCTCCGCAAACCGATAGCTCATTAACAAACTACCAACTTCTCTACAGCAAAATTTTACAACAAAAAAAATCTCTGACAAAATCCCTGCTTGTCGCAGTTATTGGCAATACCACCCGCCAATAGCCGGTCTTGTCAGAACCTGAAAGATAATGCTTTTCCAGGTAAAATCGCCCTAAAACGCTTATCCTTTTCCAAAAGGATTCGCCCAACAAAAGGACTCCCCTTAAGTTTATAGCATTCCCCGCCTGACTGTCAAGAAAATATTTGGGTAATTTGTTACTTTATATCATTAACCACTATAAAGCCCCGTAATCCCAAAAAAACTTCACCGGATATCCCCCAGGACCACTTCAATTGCTGACAATTCATCAGTGGAAAATTCCAGATTCTGCAACGCCCCTACATTATCGTTAATCTGCTCAACTCGACTGGCCCCTATCAAAGCTGACGTCACCCTCCCACCACGCAATACCCACGCCAAAGACATCTGAGCCAGGCTCTGACCCCGCCCGGCGGCAATCTCCTGCAAAGCACTTATAACTTTCAGCTTCTCCGCCGTGATATCCTCCCGCTTCAAATACCCATGCGCCTTAGCCGCCCGCGAATCAGCCGGAATCCCCTTAAGATACTTATCCGTCAGCAATCCCTGAGCCAACGGACAAAATGCTATCGATCCCATCCCCTCCGCTTCCAGAACCTCCTGCAGCCCATCCTCTATCCAACGATTCAACAGCGAATAAGAAGGCTGATGGATCAGACATCGTCCGCCCAACTTCTTCAAAACCGCCGCCGCCTTGATCGTCTGCTCAGCCTTATATGACGAAATCCCCGCATACAACGCCTTACCCTGCCTGACCGCCTGATCCAACGCCCCCATGGTCTCCTCGATCGGCGTATCCGGATCGGGCCGATGTGAATAAAATATATCAACATATTCCAGCCCCATCCGCTTGAGCGACTGATCCAGCGACGCCAGCAAATATTTCCGCGACCCCCATTCCCCATAAGGACCCGGCCACATCAAATATCCCGCCTTACTCGAAATTATCAGTTCATCCCGATACCCCGCCAGATCATCCTTGAGAATCCTGCCAAAATTCTCCTCGGCACTGCCCGGCGGCGGTCCGTAATTATTTGCCAGATCAAAATGCGTAATCCCCAGATCGAACGCCCGCCGAATCATCACCCGCCCGTTCTCCAAATCATCCACCCCACCAAAATTGTGCCACAGCCCCAGCGAAATCGCCGGCAGCTTCAACCCGCTTTTGCCGCAACGATTATATCTCATTCCCTCATAACGATTGCTCGACGCTACATAACTCATTTTTTGCACTCCCATCTGCTTCTAACGCAGCACCTCAACCAAATCCTCAAAAAATCCCATCGGCTCCGGCTCAAAATCCAGCGTGTGATGAGCTCCCGCATAAATCCGCGCCGGTTCAACATCACTTTCAGTCGGCCCTAACACCGGCCGCAACAATTCAATCGTCGCCTCATTATCAATTATCCGGTCCCGCTCCGCCAAAAACAGATAAACCGGCATCGCTATCTTCCACAAAATCTTCGGCACCGTCACATCAAAATAACGCGATGTAATAAAAAATGCCGCCGACGCCTGCGTCAGCTTCAACGGATCATTTTCCAGAAACCTCAGCATCACCGGATTCGCTGTAAACAACTTCGGATCGTTCAACGGAATCTCATGCAACTTGTGCGGACAAAGAATCCCCTGAGCACCAATCGCAACCTTCTCCTTCAACCCGATATCGATCTTAGCCCTCAGCCCCGGCGTCACCAGCACCACCGACCGCACCTTTTCCGGATGCTCCGCCGCATAAACCAGCGCCAACTTACCCGACCAGCTAACCGCCACAATATCAACCTTCGCCACCCCCTTATTCTCCCGAAGCCATTCCACCCACCCATCCAGATCACCCAGCAATTGTTTCGCATTATTGCAGTGCCCCCGCTCCCGCTCATTCAACCCACTGCCCCGCCGATCCGGCACTAACACCCCAAACCCCCCCCCCCCCCCCCCC
>JAFGSR010000200.1 GCA_016934515.1 Sedimentisphaerales bacterium | reverse complement strand
TTTTACCACTACAATCATCGGAAGGTTGGTATTTTTCTGTTTATGATTCATGGCTTTTGGTCGCCTGAAAAGTGCGAAAGTTCACTAGATTACATAAGCATTATTTGATATTGCCCAAGCGCTGAATATGACCGTCGGCGGTATTGTGGCCCATGAGTCTGCCCTGAAAGGTGGAGAGCGACTTAAAGTGCCCCATTACAGTTTCTGACGTGAAGGCATTGTACTAATCCTTCAGCTTGGTATTCTGACTCCTTTTCAAATACCAATCAATCCTGGTATTTAGTGATGACTTTTGCTGCCAGATCAATGGCCTGGAAGTGGCGTTTGCGAAACACTTCAAGTTTCGGCACCCACGGGGCCATTAAGAATCCCAGCAACCACTGTGAGTTGATATGTTCGCAACAAAAGGCCAGGCCCACCAAGGGCGGATTAAGGAAGACGGGCAGCTTTACTTTTGTCCGAACTTAACTTTTAGTCTATCATGTACGTTTATGCAGGGTGTTTTAACGGAGCCACAAGTCGCAGAGGTAGCCGGCGTTTTTTAGTGATTGGCGGCCAGGGCGAACCAAGCCTGAGCGGCCCGGATACGTACGTCCAGTTCGGGATCTTCGAGGAGTTTGGTGATTTTGCCGAGCAGATGCGAGAGCCCGGCGTTGCCGACGGATTTGGCCGTCAGGGATCTTACGGTTTTGTTTTCGTGTTCGAGCAGAACTTCCAGTTCTATGGGGGCGTGTTCATCACCCAGATACGTCAGGGCGGTGACGATGAAGAAGCGGTGCAGGGGTTTTTGGACCGCGTCGAGGGCGGCGTGTAAAGGTATAATGTCCGACTGGTCGCCCAGGTTGCCCAACAAATATGCTGCCAGCGCTTTGGTGAACGGTTCCTTTTCGGTCATGGCCTGTCGGAGCAGTTCGAGGCCTTCTGGTCGTTCTTTTTGGGCAAGTGCGGCCGCGGCGAAAATTTTCAGGTTCCAGTTATCTGATTGCCTCATGGCCTTTTGCAAGAGTGCTTCGTCGCCAAGCTGGTTGACTTTATAGAGACTTTCGGCGGCGTGGACGTGGCCATAGGAATCGGATTTGGCCAGAATATCCACGATTATTTTGACTTTCGAGCTGTCACCGTTGCGGATCATTTCGCGGGCGAGGCCACAACGTTTCTGGGCGTCGGATTCATTTTGTAAACGTTCATGCAACAACTGTTGCACTTCCGTGCCGTGACCAGCCTGAATCAGTGCTTCGGCGGCATGCATGGAAGGCCAAAATTCACCGTTGCGAAAGCCTTCACGCAAGATTTTCAGACATTGTTTTTTGATGGTGCGAATTTTATTTTGGCCGGCAGCTTCGAAAAAGTCGGCGATTTCTTCCTGGTAAGCCTTGATAGTCTGGTCGGAGTGTCCCAATTTAATTGCCTCTCGATAAGTAACTTGATATTTTTTGATTTTGAGCGTGTCGGCAAACCTTTTGCCGTACTTTGGTTTTACTAATTTGTATCTGTTGCAGAAAACCGTTTTTTTTATCATGCAATTTCGTACATTAGCGAAAACCTGTTTTTGGGTCGAAATACTGGATTCGCTGACGCGGCTCTACGTGTCCCGCTTTCCGTGGCGGGCTCTCCGCTGCGCTTAGTGTCGCGAGAATGACAAAAAGTTGCTTCCGCAACAGGAACTAATTATCAGTCCCGTCATAGACCAGAACAACCAGTATCCGGGGTGGGCAGCAGATCAATTCCCTGGGCATTTTCCCGGATGCGTAGTCTCAAGCCCCAGATGGCTTGGGTGCGTGCTTCTTCGGCGGTATAGCCGATGGAATGTTGATAGGTGATATAGATGGAGCCGTCAGGCAGGAGCATGGGGTGGGAGTAGCCATAGCAATCGGGATCGACGGCGTAACCGACGTGATCGGCGGGACCGTGCCAGGTTTTACCGTAATCGGGGCTGAGAGCCACGCGTAAGCCCTGGGCTTTGCGTGACATGTGGAAACAGGCCAGCACGCCGTTGGGCAGCATGAGCAGGTGGGGATCTTTGTTGGAGATGCTCGCGGAGACTGGTTTGGTCCAGGTGCTGCCTTGGTCTGAGGACCAGGAGATGCCACCGTCGCTACGGGTGAAGACAATCAGTCGTCCGTCGGGCAGTTCGGCGATGGTGGGTTCGGCGCCTTTAGGTGAGAATTCTTCGTCCGCGGCCAGTTTAAAGGTTTTTCCCCGATCCGTGGATCGATGGACGCTGACGCCGTCGGCCAACCAGATGATGCTGGAATCGGAGATCTGGATAGCCGAGCCGCAGCCGAATCCCGAGCGTTTTCTGGACGGCAGTTCGACCGGTTCGGACCAGGTTTTACCGGCGTCGGTCGAAAGCATATATTTTTTTTTGACCTCGGGCGGGATTCGGTACTCGAAGAAGGTACACAACAAGGTACCGTTGTCCAATTCCAGGATGGTGGCGTGGCGGTCGTCGTTTTCGGTATCGATGAGGGTTTGTGGATTTGACCAAGTCTTGCCCTGGTCGTCGGAATAAATCACGTGGGCGCGGCCGCCACGGGGTGCGGGGATATCCGGGCAGCCGATGTTGTGATAGTTATCGACCCATTTTCGGCAATCGGGATTGTTTCGGTATTCGTCGGTCCAGGGAAAGCTGGCATGCCAGAAACCGGAACTGAAGGTAACCAACCAGCGGCCCGATTTCAGCCGGGTCGTGCCGGACCAGCCGACGAAGCCGTTGTACCCGGGGTACGGTTCCGGTTGATTGTGCCAGGGTCCCACGAGCATCTGTCGGCAGGCGAGATGGCGGCCGGCGGGCGGATCGCTGCCGATTACTTTGAAGCTGATTTTCAGATCGGGATCCGAAGGTGCGTAACCGGCCTTTATGGGTGCGGCCTGAGCCGAGACGGTTGCGGTCCAGGTAACAGACAGAAAGATGAAACCAGCCAGGATCAAGCCGGTAAGTTTTAAAAAACCCGGCCGGGAATATACGCCGTCAGGTTGGTTAATATTTTCGATTGTTTCAAGGAGGGTAACTCGATTTTTGGACTGACATTTGTTGTGAGTTTGTTTCATGGCTGGTTTTCCTTGTGTAGTTTCATTTAGCAGATAAGTTACTGAACCTCATTGAGCTGAGATTGACCATTTAAATTTTCACAAAACATAATTCAGTTATTTCGTTGTTAATAATATCACCAAATTCAACTTGTATTATCAAGATTTCTCTTTTTTGAGGCGGTTTTACAGTGTATAAAGCCATTGCCGACATTTAAAAAATTGTCTTCGACTTTCATTCCTGGGTACTTTTCCACTAAAAAGCTGTGAATAAAAGACGAAACAGGGCGGTAGGGAGTGCCCTGCTTCGCAAAAGGAGTAGAAGAGAGCTTAGTCTGTGTCTACATTTTTATATAAAAACCTCACTTACCAAAACGCTTTTAAACGGACTTTGTTTCAAGAATAATGACTCGATTGGGCACATGATCCTCCGGAACTTCAGTGATATCATTGGCGGTTATACTTTTTATACATCAATCCTCAGGTACTCAGCGGAATCTGATTGAATAGAGATCGGCATCCTTGAGATTGAAGCGAAGACGAACCGGTTTACCGGCCAGGGACTTGAGATCGGACTGGTTTTCCCAGGTTACGACATGTTCTAATTCGTCGCCAATAATTTCCGGGCAATCATCCAAGGTGTAGCCCTTTATCGGTTGGTTTTGGGCGTCCTGGATTTCTACCTGGATACTCCCGGCGGCACTGGTGGAGTAATTGATGTTCAGATTATCACCGGAAAACAGTAAAGGTTTCGTAACAATTTCTCCGCCGACCAGGGGTGCGTTGACGGAAACAAAACCATCGATTCGAAACGTATAGCGACGCAGGCGACAATCGTTTCCGGTGTAGTAGCCTTCTGTGGCATATATGGACAGTTCATCAGGCGTATCCGGGATATTCGATTTGGTAACGAGGATTCCCCAGGCAGCCATATTGTTGCGGTTGACCCAACGTTCTTTCTGTAAACCGGGGCGAATGATGGCTTCGATCCAGCGATGGAAATTCAGTCCGTCACGACTGGTCATGAATACGCCGTCGGAAACCCCGCGAGCCCAATGATTGCTCGGATTCCGAGAAGGCATATAGCGTTTGGGAAATCCCAGAAAAATGTGCGGGGCGCGGTAATATGGGGCAATCTGATTGGTGTAGAGATGCTCGGTGGGCGCGCCGGGATATTCCAGCCACACCGGTTCCGTCCAGTTGAGAAAATCGGGACTGGTGCAGGTCAGAATATCTCGTACACCCTTTCTGAAATCCCGGTGAAAATCGACATAGCGGCCACGCTCACTGTCCCAAAACGCCAGATTCTGAGAATCGAAAGCGCCTTTGGTAATAACTGGTTTTTCGCTCATCATTTCCCAGTGGATTGCATCAGGTGAAGCAAAGGCGAATAGTCCTCCTTTGCCGCTACCCATGGCCTTGTATTTTTGCTGCGGATTGCACGCCGGGTTGTTGTCCTTGAACGGGGCGAAGTTGTGTGACCCAACTCCGTCCCAGATAATGTTGTTCTTGGTCGAGCCCTCGAACTCGATAATGCCCAAGTCAGGTTTGACCCAGTTGATACCGTCGCGGCTTTCGGCGTAACAAACAACTTGCCTATGCGTCTCTACGCCTTTGCCTAATGATTGGGAGCCCCGGTAATACATTTTCGAGACGCTACCATCCTGAAACACGGTGTGATAGCAACAGACGCAGCCTTCCCAAGGTTCGTTGTGAACGATGGCCACCTCACGAGCTACAGGTTTCTGCAGGGTCAGAGTGGCCCCATCAAAGTTTTCAATGAGATAGTTGTCCACCAGCGGTTCCAGGCGGCTGCCTATATTGATGGGCTCGTCAGCCCGGGCAGCTGCCGCTGATATCATCACCACGGTGATTAAAAAAATTGCATTGAATCGCATCATTACTTTCATTTCCTTTCTACTAAAGATTTAACGTTCTAAGCCGTAACGAAGTTCCGTTTCACATTTATGTTATATCCATTTGTCGCACAGGAGCTAAATGCAGGCATTATTGATCAATCTTACCAACCGATTCGCCCTGGTAAATATTTAGAGTAACCTGGCCCTCGAAGTCAGCGGTCAAATCACGACGTCCTTCACACATGTCAGCCAGCAGTTGCGAGGACAACCGCCCCACCTGCTCTTCGTCGGCCACGACAGAGGTGATGCGTTTCAGAATTGTGCTCGGATGCCAGGCACTACCAAAACTTATGAGCGAGATGTCTTGCGGAACACGCGCGCCCATCTGTTCGAGAGTTGCATAAATCAACTCGGCATCAGGGTCGTACACACTGAATATTGCTGTGGGGCGCTCCGGTGTCGGCAGGTTCAACATTTCGGTTAAGACTTTTTTGAGGCTCTCCAGGTGTTCGGCAGGCGGGGTTTCGTCACAGTGCCAGCAGCCCTCGTGAATAAGCGCTTCCGGCAAACCCCCGCCGACGGACTCCATTGCAGCTTTTAGTCCCTCTTTGTACACCTCGTTCGCATGGGCAAAGGAGCTTTTGGAAAAGTAGGCAACGCGCCTGTGCCCCCGTTGGATCAGCAGATCGGCTGCCAGGTAGCTGACTTGCTCGTAAGGCAGCGAGACAACTGGCGCCAAGGCTTTTTCGACGGCCCGGTGGATCAATACTACGGGGATGCCATGGTTCTGAAGCTGTCGCACATGGTAAGCCGGCGTGGGTACCAGTCCCGTCGTGGTAGCCAACAACACGCCGTCCACCTGCTGATCAATAAGATTCAATATGATGTCGCCCTGCTTGCCGACATCATCGCAACTGTTGCAGGTGATGGTGCAAAAGCCCAGTTTCTCGCAGGCCAGACCGAAACTATGTATTAAGGAAGGAAAAAGCCCTGAGCGTACAGCCGGCAGGACCAGGGCGAAGGCTTTAAGTCTGACCGAGCGGCGCCCTTTGCGATGAATCCCCTGGTCGGTTTTACAGACGAAGGTTCCGATGCCTCGGCGAGTCTCGAGTAAGCCTTCCTGAACCAGAATACCAATGGCGTTGGATACGGTTCGATAACCCAGATTTGTTATTTGCATTATTTTATGGATGGTCGGCAGACGCTCACCCTCGGTCCAGCTACTGCCGGTCAATTCCTCACGGAGTTGATCGGACAACTCTCGTGCCGCTCCCCGTTGGGCCTTAATCGATTTTCTCAGCATAAGCTCGGTTGCCATCTGATACCTCGGCTAAAAATTCTGATGAATAAGCGCATCTGATAGTATATCTAAGGTATAATACAGTATAATATAGAAATTGGCAAGTCAAAATTACAATCTCAGTAATAATTTTTCCTCCCATTTGGCGAATCTTGTTATCTGTCGAGGAATCAGGCCTTTTGGGGCAATATAATTTACATAATTACGTTATATATAGTTACTTACGTTTTATTACGTGATTCTGCTGCGCCAACCGCGGTAGAGCTGTAATTGTACTTTATTTGCAGAAATCTATTTTTCAGATATTGACTTGGAGAATAAGGTCTATTACAGTATAGGAGCGATTGTAAAAAAACTATCAAAACAGGGGCCCAAGCGGCCTGGCCGGTCTGGCTGACGTGCTGTGCACATCTTTTTGAGACGGCGATAAATCAAGGAGAACCATAATATGTCTGAGAATGTGAAAGACCTTTTGAGTCTGAAAGATAAGGTGGCGGTTATTACCGGAGGAGCAGGATGGCTAGGTTCGGCGATGACCGAAGCTTTGGCGGAGGCGGGTGCGCGGACGGTCGTTGTGGACTGCAACGCTGAAGCAGTGAAGCAAGTTTGCGAGCGGCTGGCAAAGAAGGAACTGAGCGTTACGGGGGTTACGGCTGATGTAATGCAGGAAGACTCGATACGAAAAAGCATCGATCAGATTGCCGAGGATTGTGGGCGAATAGATGTGCTGGTCAATGGTGTGGTTGTGCCGGCTGCTGCCGACCTGGATCATGTGACGATGGAGAATTTCGAGAAGGGATACCGTAATTCAGGCGCGTATGCGATTGCCTGTCAACAATGCGTTAAGCACATGCGTAAAGTCGGCGAAGGCTCGATCATTAACATTGCCAGCATGTATGGTATGGTAACCAGCTATCCGAAGGTGTATGAAGGAGTCAGTGATCCCTGCCCTGTAACCTACTGTGCCGACAAGGCGGGGGTGATACATATGACGCGATTTATGGCGGTCTATTGGGCCAAGGATAAGATAAGAGTTAATTCGATATCTCCGGGGGCGTTCCCCAACCGGGAAAAGATGGAATATGCCAACAATCCGAAGATGGATCTTTTTTTGGAGCGCCTTGCAGAGAAGAGTCCGCTGGGCAGAGTGGGTCAGCCCTGGGAGTTAAAGGGTGCTGTGGTATTCCTGGCCAGCCGGGCAGCTAGTTTTCTTACGGGTCAAAATATAGTTGTCGATGGCGGCTGGACGATTTGGTAATATTATAGTCTCTGGTCGGGCGCGTTTACAATTACTTCAGAAAGGCGGATGCAGCAATGCTCAAATTAGGGATCATAGGCATGAGCGAGGGCAACGGCCACCCTTACTCATGGTCGGCGATTATCAACGGCAGCTATCGCGATAAGGAAATGGAGCAGTGCGGCTTTGCCGGTATTCCGGTTTACCTGGCGGCCAACCGAGACAGCCTGGGAATTGATTCAGCGCGGGTTACTCACGTGTGGACTCAGGATCGCAAGCAGTCGGAACATATTGCTCGAGCCAGCCTGATCGATAACGTGGTGGACAATCGGGAGGAGATGATTGGAGAAGTGGATGCGGTGATTTTGGCGCGTGATGATCCCGATACCCATGTTGAAATGGCAAAGCCCTTTCTGGATGCGGATGTGCCATTGTTTATCGATAAGCCGCTGGCGGGCACGCAAGCAGATCTCGATTATTTTATTGAGCAACACAAAAAAGG
This sequence comes from Sedimentisphaerales bacterium, assembly GCA_016934515.1. Lineage (GTDB taxonomy): Bacteria > Planctomycetota > Phycisphaerae > Sedimentisphaerales > SM23-30 > JAFGSR01. The sequence goes on along the minus strand of JAFGSR010000200.1, from coordinate 9,224 downwards.
CAAGTTTTTCATGTCCTGTTCATCGATGCGTTACGCGGCAGAGAATCGTACTGCCCGGCAGGAGGTTGACGCTCTGGGTGCAATTGAGTTGGTGACGGCCGTTGTCAAGAAGGACTGGCTCAAGTACGGCGTACACATACTCGAAGGATTACTGGCCTTGCTGGGCGATCCCAAGGTTAACACTGTAAGGAACGTGGGAAAAGACAACCGACACGTGGTTTACCTGGAGTTGGACAATGGTATCCAGGTTACGATTCATGTGTTTTTTGATATAGCCTGGACCTGTCAGCTTTCTTTGTTCGGAGAGAATGGTTCGGTCCAAATAGAATACAGCAACTGGTATCAGATGTTTCGTGAAAACCTGGTGGAGTTTATTCGTTCGGTGGAGCAGGGCAAGTCCCGCCTGGCGTTCAGGGTTACGGAGAACATTATCAGAGCGATTATTGCCGGTGAAGAGAGTCTGAAGCAGAATGGTGCTACCGTTGTTCCCTTTCCTTGAGGTTTTCCATGACTCCCAGAGAGCGAGTAAAAGCTGTGTATCAAAGTAAGACACCCGACAGGGTGCCGCTAATGCTTGACCTATCCCATTGGTATAAGAAGAACTACAACATTTTTTTTGATCTGATCGGCTTTAAAGCTGTTGAGCAGGATCTGGTTGCTTTGCATAAAAAGGTGGGAGCCATTTCTTATCTGGAAATGGGAAGCTTCTATGAGATTTATTATAAGGATGACAGCATAGACGTTCGGCAATGGACCGACGAACAAGGCGTTTTTCATACGGAGATTGTGACGCCACTAGGCCGGCTTAGCGAAGAGCGGGTTTTTGAGCCCATCAGTTATTCTTACAATATTCGCAAGCGACTGCTGGAGAATGTGGCTGATTTCCAAGTAGTAATGTACTTGATGGATCGCTGTCAATGTCGCGAACGATTCAGTTTGTGTCGCGAATGGGAGCAGGCCTTGGGTGAATTGGCGTTCCCTTATTGCAATCTGCCTTATTCGGGCCTGGGGTATCTTATCAGTCGCAACCTGGGCGTGGAGAAAACGTGTCTGGCGATTTACGATTATCCCCAGGAGGTAGCTGAGTTCGTCGGTTGCATCAATGCCTGCAATCTGCGGATGTTGGACAATTTGTTGAGCGGGCCGTTCGAAGTTATTATCCAATCGGACAACTTTGACAGCCAGGTTCAGACTACCAACTTTTTTAACACCTACAGCCGGGAGTATTATACGGAAGTGGCGAAACGTGTACATGCGGCGGGCAAATATTTTGCGGTGCACGTGGATGGTGAGATGCGGGGCTGCCTGAGCAACATGGCAGAATGCGGCGTTGACTGCATTGATGCCGCCACGCCGGCGCCCATGTTTGCATTGACCCCAGAGCAGGCTCGAGAAGAAGCGGGGTCGGACATGATTCTTTCGGGAGGCATCCCTGCTACCGTATTCGGAAAAATGGGGACAGATGAGGAATTTGTAAACGCGGTCAAGTGTTGGCTGGACATCAGAGATCAGTCGCCGCGTCTAATTTTAGCTGCGGGCGATCAGGTTCCTCCCGATGCACCGGTTCACAGGATAGAGATGCTTGTGGAACTTGTTGACAAATATGGATGTTACTAACACAAGGAGTATAATATATGCAAATGCGAAGCAGCAGAGTTTTGAGTAAAATGCGACAAGGCGAGTTGGCGAGTTGCATCAAGATCAATCTTGGATGTCCGAGGTCAACCGAAATCGCCGCGATGTGCGGTTTTGATTGCGTTTGGCTGGACATGGAACATGTGCCGAACGATTGGGTTACCATAGAGCACCAGATTCGTTCGGCTAAGATATACGACACGGACACGCTGGTAAGAGTGGCACGAGGTTCTTACAGCGACTATATCAAGCCGCTGGAGGCCGACGCAGCCGGGATTATGGTGCCGCACCTGATGAGTCTTGCGGACGCGAAAAATGTTGTCAGGCAGTGTCGTTTCCATCCCATAGGCCGGCGCCCGCTCGACGGCGGCAATTCGGACGGAAGTTTCTGCATGATCGACATAGATGAATATATTGAGAGTGCCAACCGGGAACGGTTCATCATCGTCCAAATCGAGGATCCTGAACCGTTGGACGATCTCGAAGCGATTGCCGAACTGCCGGGGATCGATATGATATTCTTTGGTCCCGGCGATTTTAGCCAGGGGATTGGCACGCCGGGTCAATGGGACAATCCTTTGATAGCCGCCACGAGGCGACGCATTGCCGAGGTCTGTCAGGCCAAAGGGAAGTTCGCCGGCACTGTAGGCGGGCCCGGTGCGGTGACTGAACTGCGGGAGATGGGTTATCAGTTCATAAGCGTAGGTGCCGATGTTGTAGCCCTGAGCCTCTATTATAAGGAGATGCTCAAGGCGTTCAGCTAAGGTATTTTAAGATTAAATTGCCAGCTTTGGCTGGACCGGATTCGCCGGGAACTGTACCGCCGCCGTCCCGGCGGCAATTGTCCAACTAACCGGCGAGACGCCGGCGATACAAATACAAATTCCTCAAGGTATGTAAATTTCGGAGCAGATGAACATGAATGGTTGCGACAGGATGAAAGAGGTACCCATAATTATGAGTTATGCGTTACAGGATTTGTTGATTAGGGAAGTCAGGTAGCATTCGGATTCAGCCACCCCATACGGTCCCAGATGCGCAGGTCGAGAAAGTCGGGATCTGGGTAAGCCATCTTATTGAGTTTATCCAACAAAGACTTATCGAACCGGCGTAGTTTGCTGGCAGCTAAAGCGTCCTGTAAATGTTCCCGGCGGTCGAAGCCTATGACTGCCGAGGTTATTTCCTGTTGGTTTAACACGAAGGCGGTTGCCAAGGCGGAGAGGCTGGGAATATGTGCTGGCAACAAGTCCAGGAACATGTTTCGGTGTTGCTCAACGACAGAGAGTTTCGGGTGTAGATGGCGGCCTTTTTCGGTCAATATTCCCATGAGTAAGACGGACCTTACCACAATGCCCACGTTGCGTTGATGCGCCAGCGGGAACAAAACACCCTGACGCTGATCCATCAAGTTGAAGGGCAGTTGTACGACGTCCCAGATGCCGCTCTCAATGGCTTTGCTTGATTCGGCGGTGCTGTAGGTGGAAACGCCGATAGCCCGGGCCAGACCATTCTCTTTGCAGCGGAGAAAGGCTGCGACGATTTCAGGATGATCCAGTATCTCCAGATCCGCGTTATGGCACATATAAATGTCAATGTAATCGGTTTTCAGTTCGGACAGGCTTTGGCTTAGAGAATTATTGATCGCATTTATTATCCGGTCAGGGGCAGGCAAATTACCTTGTTTGTCACGCAGAGCAGAGCACTTGGTGCAGATAACCACTTCATTTCTGTTGTGTTCAAAAGCCTTGCCCAGTCTGCTTTCGCTACGTCCATAGGCCCGTGCCGTATCGAAGAAGTTAATGCCATTGTCAAAAGCCGTTCGCAGCAGCTCAAGGGCTTCGTCTTCGCCCGGCATTTGTTGCAGCGAGCCGGCACCGATGCCATAGGGCATGCCGATTTCCACGCAGCCGAAGGAAACCTCACTGACCTCTATGCCGGTACTTCCGATAGTCCTCTTATTCACTTGCTTATCTCCATGTTATTGAAACTTTATGCAGATCGTACTTTGTTGGCCAAACTGAGAATGTAGCTGACCAGAATACCCACAAGAGCAGATCCTGGTATTATCCACAGAAAGCTAATTCCGTTCGTTTGTGCCCATTGCGGTTTATCGAAAATTGCAGCACAGACTGAAGCGAGGGGTATCCAATAGGCGACTATTACCGCGGTGGCAATGCTGGCCCATATACCTAGAAACGCCCCTCGCCCTGTGACGCGTGGCATAAAAAACACCACAAAAAACGGGACAAATAACGGTCCGACAAACAGATTGATGGTTCTGAACAACTGGGCCATGAGATTTCCGGGGACCTTCCCCACCACCGTACTTAATAGGACCACTACAATCCCTATAACGACAGAGGTTCGTTGCGCCGAGCGTACATCACTTTTCTGCGACACACTACGTGAAGAAAAACGACGCACAAAATCTTTGTTAATTACCAGGCATGAGGAATTTACCCCGGAGGACAGACTCGACATAGACGCCGCCAGCAGCCCCGCAATGACCAAGGCTCGAATTCCGGGGGGCAAAACTTTTACTATGAACAATGGGAACAGCACGTCAGCACTTTCGCTGACACTCTTACCTTGGGGCAGGAGGTCGGCAAATCTTTGAAAATACGCCAAAAGGGCCAGACCAACTATGCTGACAAAAAGGGTTACCAAGCCACCAAAGACCGTGGTGGTTAGAAAAGCCCGGCGTGCTGTTTTGGCGTTGCGGGTGGCCAGGTATCGCTGAATCGCCATCTGGTCAGAGCCTGCTGTGCAAACATACCAACAGAATACGGAAACAAACGCGGCAAAAAACGTCCTGCCGTCGGGATCTACCGGGTTGTGGAAGAAGTAGGGCTTGTCCCAGTGAGCAGCCCATTCCGTTGGCCGCCACGAGACTAAACCTCCCAGGTGTACACTGACCACAATGATCGTCAGCAACGCCCCGCCGAACAATATAAACGACTGTATCACGTCCGTCAAAACCACTGCCCGCAAGCCGCCCATCGAGGTATAGATCACCGTTATGATACCCAGCGTAATGCAGACGTAGATCACCGCATTGTCCGGCCAGTTCATGATAGGGACGATGACTTTATCGGCTGACATGTAAATAATCATGGCCATCCAGATGACTCTCATGGCCAGAAAAATCACCGCTGCCAGCATACGAACGCTCAAGCCCAGACGAATCTCGAGTAGTTCGTACGCGCTGGTCACCTCATATTTCATAATCCGGGGGATCAGCCAGTACCCAACCACCAGATAGAAAACCGGAAACGATATAAGTCCGGAACAAATCATCGGCCCGTGTTTGATCATTTCGCCCGGATTGGCCAGGTAGGTCAACGCGCTGAAAAGTGTCGCGAAGAGGGAAAGACCCACCATCCAAGGCGCCATTCGCCGTCCGCCCAACATATAGTCTTCTGTGCTATTCGTCCTCCGAGCGAAGTAGTACCCTACCGCCAGCATACCCACGCCGTACACGGCCATAATACACCAGTCCAATAGATTCATCGTGTGTTCGGCCATAAGCATACTTGCATCCTCAGTCTATATTTTCACATATTGAAGCCACATAACACCTTGAGGATTTTTAATTTATGAGTTAGTCTTATTGGATGGAAGATTATCTTTCCGATTCCCGTAGGCGTTTTAGTAAAAAAAACCAATTAGTGTGTTTCCCAGTGGACTAGTCGCCTTCCACGACGACCGGTTCTATAATCATGCGTACGCCTCGGCTCGGTTCCGGTGCGTTCGCAAGCAATAGCAATTGTTCCGTTGCCCGTTGCCCCATCGCCTCTTCGCCCAAGTCGATGCTGGCTGGACGTGGATATAGTCCCGCCAAAACTGCCAGGTCATTATTTGACGATATAATCGAAGCCTCTTGCCCAGGTTTCAACCCTCTCTTTGTCATGATCCGGTAAATGATCGCAGTAAATATGTCATTAGTCATGAAAAGCCCCGTCGCCCGCGGTGACAACGCCAGCAACCGATCCAACAAAGGCTCTAAGCATTGTTCCACCTTCTGCAAATCGGCCAGGTCCGATGCCGTCATAATTTGCGGATCACCCGGCCCGGGAACAATAACATCGGTCGATACGCCCGCCTGATAAGCGGTGAATTGAAATCTTTCGAGCCTAATCTTGCTGGCCGGGTGTGTAACCCAAGGATCGATAACCGCCAAAATATGATGACCTCGGTCAATCAAATATCGTGCGGCCAATTCCCCAACCGCCTCGTGCCCACCCACCACAAAATTATTTTTGCCGGTACGATGCGAGGTAAGCCACACGTACGGGTAATTAGCCAAATGGCGCCATACTTTAGGCGAAGGTTCCGAATCTCTGAGCAAAACACCCAACACTCGTCCATTGCTCAGGCATGTAGGCACCACATCCGGATTCGCTACATGTTCGACAATCAGGCTCAAACCATGCTCCACTAAAGCTTTGCTTACACCATTTTGAATTCGGTAGAGGCTATAGCTGGCGGCGGCGTTATAGCCAAAATCCACCATCGCCACACAGTTAACATGTGTGCCTTTTTGCTTTTTTGTTTGTGTGGCGGTTTTCCTGACTCGCCCTAACCGCGTCGAAAAACCTACCTCGGCCATGGCCTTCTTGACGGCTTGGCTGGTATTTGCCGAAATCCGCATGTCGTTGTTCAGTACGCGATAAACGGTAGAGACCGATACCTTAGCACGATTTGCCACTTCACTGATCGTCATAGCATCACATTCTTCCAAATAGCACAGAATTTACGTTCAGATTTTGTCCTTCTACGTTTGCATTATCGTCGTTATAGCATTAAATGTCTAGTGGAAAAAAAGTAATTTTTCGCACGTTATCGCAAAAGTGTAAAACCAATATATATAATGAATTACACTACTATTAACAAATTGTAGTGCGAATTATTTGCTTAAGCGCAGTTTTTTTAGCAGTTTTATTCGCAAATCTCTTTGCGGATAACAACCGCCGTGATATAATACTAACCATAGGCCAATAGCGGCGGCGTAAAGATTTCAGGCCCTGAAGCATCCGGCACTCGGGATAACCGAAAACGTGTGCAGCATTGAACAGGAAATCCTTTATTTCAGGAGTATCTAATGCCCGAGACATGCAATTCGAAAAGATCCATCTTTTTGGGTACAAATTTTGTCTTAGCCCTGGCCTGGATAGTATGCGGTTCCATCCAAACCCCTTGCCATGCCGAGAAGCCGCCCATCAAAAAAGTTTCCTTCCCGCCTGCTCAAAACCTTCCGAGTTTTGGTGTTATTGATTGGAAGGCCGAAAAAATACCGTTTGTTCCCGATAGGCCTGGTGCCGGTATCAGCGGAGCAGCAATAGTAATCCTTAAGGGAAAAATCTACATTGCTGGCGGATTCATACCAGCCGGTGACGAAACCGACGACAAGCAGAGCAGATGTACATCACGCTGGACATTTTGCTACGACCCCCAGACTAAGAAGTGGACCAAGCTGCCCAACATGCCCGGCCGACGCGAATACACCCGCGGCATCGCTACCGACGACGCCTTCTATGTAATCGGCGGCGCCATCCAGAGACGCGATACCGAAGAAAAATATGGCGTCAGACCGGACTGCTTTATGTTAACTGCTGACGGCAAAGAACTGTCTTGGAAACTGCACAGCAAACTTAGCGTGCCGCGTAGCCATACAGGAGTAGGTTGGGCTGACAATTGCCTGATAGTTGCCGGCGGCAATGAATATAACATCAAAGAGCGAGGCTACAGCAAGAATACCATCAGGAACACCACCGAAGTGTTCGACCTGGGACAACCGGAAAAGGGCTGGCAGGTCAGGACCCCCATCCCCGGACTGCCCCGCGGTTGGGTGGGCTCAGTCGTGCACGACGACCACCTTTACTTATTCGGCGGCACCACCTGGCAGCCTGAACGTCGCGGCGTCGCCGAAGTCCTCCGTTACGATGTCAAAAAGGATAAATGGCGAAAACTCGCCGCCGCGCCCTTTAAGGCTTCCGGCTGGGAAGGTGCCCTTTATCGCGACCGCTACGTCATGCTCATCGGCGGCATCATCTACCCCGAGCACGTCGAAGCCACTACCAAGACCTTCCTCTGGAATGACATGCCCTTTGTTTATGACATCAAGGATGACTGCTGGTTGAAAATCGATTCGCCCCTGCCGCCCGGAGGCATCTTCAATGACCCCGGAGTCTGCATCATAGACGATACCATCTACGTGCTCGGCGCTGAGGGACCAGGTGGAACACACTTCAATCACTTCCTTATTGGAACGATTAAGCCTAAAATCCCCCTTGCCACCCATAATGTCAGCGAACAGATTACCCTGAACGGCAATCGAGAACTCTTCATTGACGACTACCTCATCTCTTCCCGTTCAAACCTTACGCGTACGCTACATCAGCCGGTCAAGGATCCCCGAAACCCCGTGCTGACGCCGAAAGGACCCTGGGAAACCAATCCCTACCTTTTTGGAACGGTCATCTACGACAAGGATCTCTCACTCTACAGAATGTGGTACATGAGTTACAATAGCGCCAAAAAAGTGGTTGACTGCACACCGGTGCTTTATGCAACCAGCAGCGACGGCGTCTGCTGGGACAAGCCCAATCTGGGCCTTTTCAGTTTTGACGGATCAACGGACAACAACATCATCCTCGTCTGCAATGGTTATCATGATTTATACTGCCCCAGCGTGATCCTGGACGCTAACGCAGCCGATCCCGATCGACTATACAAGATGATTTACTGGGATTTTACTGACGGCCCCAACACCTATGGTGACGGAGGCATGTGTCTGGCGTTTTCCCCCGACGGAATTCACTAGACTAAATACGATAAAAATCCCGTACTTTACGCACAGAAAATTGTAAATTCCATCAGCGAAGTCATGGATATGATGTTCGATACGCGTACAGGAAAATACGTGGTCTATACAAAAGGCTGGGGCGATCCCTGGCCAGGTCACCGGCTGATTGTTCGCTCCGAAAGCACGGACTTCATCAACTGGTCCACGCCCCAGGTGGTAATCAATCACACTAAAGACGTTACGGACCCCCAGTCATACGGCATGCCGGTAACGCAATACGAAAATGTGTATCTTGGCCTGATGAGATCATATAAAGCTCCCTATGATTACACCATCGACATCCAACTGACCATCAGTCACGACAATCAATCGTGGGCTCGTGTGGCGGACATGGCCACGTTTCTACCGCTCGGCAAGCCAAACACCTGGGATGACTTGATGTTGTTCATCGCACCCTTTATCGTCCGCGATGACGAAATTGAGATATTCTACGGCGGCTGGGACGGCCCACATAACTCCAAAAAACGCAACGCACGTATCGGAGTAGCCAGGCTACGTAGAGACGGCTTTGTATCCCTCGACGCCGATCAGACCACCGGCATCGTCACCACCAAAAAACTCCAAGCGACCACCGGCAGCCTTCGCGTTAATGCTGACGCATCCGCCGGCTTCCTAAAAGCCGAAATCCTCGACGCCCAAGGCAATGCCCAGCTTCGCCGACGCCATCGCGGGTCTGCGCCGCCAACTTTGGCGAGAGAGAATAAAATATATGTTCGGAAATTCT
>JAFGSR010000199.1 GCA_016934515.1 Sedimentisphaerales bacterium | reverse complement strand
ATACTCTCCTTCCAAAAACAGGGACAACTATCCTGTTCAGTGTAATCGCACCCCCCTTCCCCTTCAACCTTTAACTTTCCTGACTTACTGAAAAATAACCAATAACCTCATCGGATACAGATCCATCCCTCCAATTCTGCAAGTCAGGTTCGCCTTGACAGAAAAGCATTATCCTACGAAAATAGCAATTGCGTACTATCTCAATCACGTTACTGCATACTGGTAAGGAAGACTATGGCAATGAAACAAATAGCTAAATCCCTGATGGTTTTTCTGTTCTTTTTCCTGTTTCTGCAAAGTGCATTTCCTCTGACAACTCAGGTTAAAGCCGTTGAGATTTTTGTGAGCCTCTCCGGCAATGATAACTGGTCGGGCCGCTTGGCAAATGCTAATCCCACCAAAACCGATGGCCCCAAGGCAACATTACCGGCGGCCCTGGACGCCCTGCGAAAGGTCGCTGACGCTCAGCCTCAACGCATGGTCTTGATGGCGGGGGAATACTTTCTCGAAAAACCGCTACTTTTGAATCCTTCCGACAACGGCTTAGAAATCACTGCCGCCCCCCAACAGAGCGTTGTTCTTTACGGCGGTAAAAAAATCACCGGCTGGAAAAAAGATGGAAATCAGTTTTATGCCACTTCGCTGCCCGGCGTAAAAGAAGGTAACTGGGACTTTCGCGTTTTAATCGTAAATGGCCGCTACTGTGAACGGGCCCGCCTGCCCGAAAAAGGAAAGTTCGAACATCTCTCCGACTTCCCTGTGCCCTGGATGTCCACTACCGGCGGCGGCTGGAAACGAAAACCCACACAAATCGAACTAACCACCCTGAAATTCAAACCCCAGGACGTGCCGGATAACCTGGAACCTCGAAACGCCGAAGTTCGGGTCTATCACATGTGGGACGAGTCCCTGGTGGGGCTCTCACGAATCGATCGGGAAAATCACCTGCTCCACTTCTCCTCTCCCACCGGCCATCCCGCAGGGGCCTTCGGCGTCAAAAACTACGTCATCTACAATATTCGCCAGGGTATGACCCAGCCCGGGCAGTGGTATCTTGATCGGCAAGCGGGCAAGGTTGTCTATTGGCCCCTCCAGGGAGAAGACCTGAACCGCGCAGAAGTTCTGGCGCCAACCGTCGAGTCGGTAATCCGTTTACGGGGAGAACAAAATAAACTCGTCAAGGATATCACCCTCAAAGATTTCAAGGTAGCAGTTACTACCACACCTTTGAAAGCCGGTGGTTTCGGAGCGGGTAATTTCTCCGGCGCAATTCAACTGGATTACGCACAGGACTGCCGGTTATCTCACCTGGAAATCTCCAACGTCGGCGGTCAGGGCATCAAGGTGAACAACGGGCGAAACGAAATCACCCACTGCCGCATCCATCACATCGGCGCGTGCGGAATCCGGGCCCCCAGTTGCGTGGTAACGGATAACCTGGTGCACGACATCGGCCTGACGTATCCAAGTTCGATCGCCCTTTCCAGTGGCGGAAAAAACTGCGTAATCAGCCACAATGAAATCCACGATGCTCCTTATTCCGGCATCACTTGCGGCGGCGAAAATCACTTGATTGAAGCCAACAATATCTACCGCGTCATGCAAAAGCTCCACGACGGCGGCGGCATCTACTGCTTCGCGGGAAAGAATACGGTATTACGCGGGAATTTCATCCACGACCTGATCGACACCGGAGGCTACGGGGCTTCCGCATACTACCTCGATGAACGCAGCGAAATGTGCACTGTCGAATTGAATCTCTCCGTTAACGTCGCTCGACCGTCGCACAATCACATGGCCAATCATAACACCATTCGCAACAACGTTTTCATCCACAACGGCGACATGCAACTAACTTTTGCCAAATGTTCTGACTATAACTTCGAGAAAAACGTTTTATATGCCACCGGAAAAATCACCTTCATGGGAATTAATGTCCTGACCGATTTCAATCAAAACATTCTATACAGCAAAAAAGGTGAAGTCATCGGCCAGACCGTCAAAGATTACTCCCCCACCGCATCCGAACCTCTAAAGCCGGACCATAATAATAGCTTCGACGACCCCGCCCTGGCCGAATATCAAAACGGCCGCGTAATTTTCAACAATAATTCCCCAGCTTCAAATCTAGGCATCACCCAAATCAACAACACCCACCCCGGCCCCAGAAATCCGCCAAATTAATCCCACCAACAAAGCTCATTCAAAACAGAGGTAGCATGGTCATCTTGCCCATGATTAATCAATCCCGGGTGGACTGCTTACGCCGCGCAGCGGTTTAAGCATGTTTCTACACACCACACGCACACCATGTCATTACTCCGAGCCCCCAAGGCCGACACGGCAATCTCAATCGCACGTTTCCCCCTGTGCGACCCTCATTCCCCCCGTACCGCCGGCGCCTCGCCGGCATTCTTGTACCTCTGTCATCCCGAACGCACCCAAAAGATCTATTCAATAAACCATCGCCCAGCAATTCAATATCACCACTCAACCCACCGCCGGGGCTGATTACAAAAACTCATCTATTTGATCACTCCAATCGTTCTGAGATATTAATAAGATTACTGATTATCTGGAATTCTGCATCATGCCGTTTCAACCAATATTGTACGTCACATACGATAATCAATTTCTTTTTCGCTCTACTAATTGCAGTGTTCAATACATACTGGCCTTGAGAAATAGGATCACAGCTATCTGTAAACCAAGGCTTGATATTGCTGCCATCGACAACACTTAAAATGACAGTGTCCCATTCTCTACCTTGCGATTTATGGATGGTTGATATTCTTTCTTCCTGCCTCGCGTTTTGTAAGCTTCTTTGCAACAGAGATACTTGGTCCTTATAAGGAGTTAGAATACAATAATCTCTATCAATATCACCGTTCAATATATTAGAAATCTGAGAACATTCATTTATATTTCTTCTGCCATCTTTCTTAGGATTGGGTACATCTATAAAATACAATTCTACATCATCAACTAATGCAGATCTGTAACCTATGTTATAAATCAATCTATCTAGCAATTCGGCCAAGTTTGCACCAAATCTGTGGCTTTCCGTTAATATTGGTTTCTTGGTATATCTAAAATCAGGGCAATCTGAGTTATCCGCAATGTTCAAGCAATCTTCCTCATCATAGCTTAAAATCGCTTCTGCAAATATTGAAGGTTTCGACCACAAAAGACGACAGAATCCGGGAATTTTATTATAGTTGTCAAATTCGCATACTGGCGGCAACTGCTTGTGGTCACCCAAAAAAGTAATTCCGCATTTGTTGGAAAATAATGTCAATGCCTTAATTAAAGGCACATAACCTGCTTCATCCACAAAAATAATGGAAAAGTCTATCGTTACATCTATGAAACGACCAATATAGGAATCCAATGTCATGCCGATCACTGAACATTCTTTTATTCTTTCATCGACTTGCTTTGTTTTAAGATTTTCATAGTTTTCTTCGTGTTGCGCCAACAATTTATTCAAACCTGCATTATCGTGATCTGAATAAGCGTTTTCGAGAGCAGCGTTGACAATCAAGTAATTATTTATTTCTTTAGATGCTTGGCTTATTTGGTCTGCTACTTCTAAATAGTTTTGGTTATTTATATCATGAATTATATTTTTGATCTTTTCACTGCGTGTTTCTACATTAAGCACCCGTAAAAAACATTGCCTGATTTCAGCATTCGTTTGAGTTATTTGCTCCTCAATGACTGGCAAATCTTTTTCTATACCACTAATAATGCTTGGGTAATCTTGGGTGCCGATATTGAGAACACGTTTTAACTGGGTTTTAAACGATTTACTTTCTTTTATAAGTGATGCAAGCTCCTCCTTCTTTTGAGATTTACTAACCAATAACGCCCCAAATTGTTTATTCAAATCTGTTATTTTTTGAATGTCCTTTTGGATAGCAAATACAGAATTGAATGCGTATCTTCCCCTGCGATATTCCAGCACTTCCTTTATAATCTTTATTTGTCTTTCAATTTCTTCTAACTTATTTCTCAAACCTTGTATTTCACACGTCTCAGGATATTTTTCTGCATAAGATCTTGACGGACATCCGACTCTAAGCAGATTTTCTCTGGGAATTTCTAATCGGTCAAGATGCATGATAACTGATTCAAGTACTTGTTCCAAAGCATTATTAGTAGGCGCAAATATTCCTATTTTCGGATCATCATTTTGTAAATGTTGTAAAACAGCTGAACTCAAAACATAACGCGTTTTCCCCGTTCCGGGTGGACCCCAAATGCAATTATATTTATTGCGTAAAATACTATTATACGCTTGCATTTGATTGCTATTCAATTCAAGTGGGCATAATTCATCGATCTCGTTTTCACCTATTTTTGTTTCGGAATTAAAACGTAATTTTAATCCGTTATCTGTGTACCAGTTTTCCACATTTTTTATTAAAAATTTCAAATCAGATATTATTTTGAGATTTTTTTCAGGTGTATCTCTAAAATGTCTTTGATTTATAAATTTTATAATCAGCAGCTTGTTATCAGCATCATATTCCTGGATCGAAAAGTCTTCCAAATCGTAATACTCGTCATATTGACGATTATGAATTTTTATAGAATCGGGATTGAATAATTTTCTCCCAATTTGAAGTTCCCATGTATCATTTTCATCGTTAATCAATTTCTTATGGGAGATATTAATTATTTCGAGGCCTTTGTTGTTTTTCTCTAAATATTTATAGTAAAACTGTGATGCTTCAATACATTTTGACTTTAATTTATCTGCATGCATAAATCGTTTTACCTTTCACCCAGAGAAAAATGGGTTAGGTGCCCTTTTCGGGCAGAGTAATAAATACGATTATCATACCATATATATCTTGTCAATTCGTTATATTTTTTGTTTTTCCTGGGTCTTTCTTGACCTTGTCCATCACGTCCATTACGTCCATCACGTCCATCCATGTCCACTCGCCGTGCTGACGCTCGTCGCAGCAGGTCGGCGGTTTCAAAAAAAGAAATTTTCTCCGATCTTTCTTCTTTCTCTCGCCGCTTCGAAGCGCTCCCGCCGTGCTCGCACTAGTCGCGACAGGTTGGCGTAGTTGGGCTGTGGCAAAATTTCTTAGATTTCCTGCCCTTTTGCGTCTTGGCGTGAGGAACTTTTTCCCTCAAAAATCCAAAATTTTAATCCCCACCAAAACAGTAGGATATTAATTTTTAAAAAAATCCGTGTGATTTGTGTAATCCGTGGTTACATAAAGACTTATATAATTTTTCCGAAAAATCCAAGTGGTCCAAAAGCGCGACAGCCACTTTTTAAAAATCGCAAGTTTCTGCAAAAAACCGCTAAGTTTGGGGTAACTTTCCTCAAAAACCACCCCAAAACCACCCAACTTTCGCCCCGATTTTTTGACTGAATTTCATCTTTTCTCACTTTTGGCCCACTTTTGTCGCGCTTTTGACACGCTATAATCGTTACAGCTTACCTATCTTAACACCCAAAACCACATTTTCGCGCCTCATTTTCGGCCCATTATTGGATACCGGTCATCCTGTAATACACCTGATTACGGCGTTCAATTTCGGCCACATAATGGATGCCGGACATCCTGTTATACACCTGATTACGGCGTTCATTTTCGGCCACTTAATGGACACCTCAAATCGACTATACAACCGCCTGGCTGCCAAAATGGCAGTTCATTTTTGAACTAATTCCCCGTTCAAACCGGCCTTAGCGGTGATTTTTAAGTGTTATATTTTTTATGGTTCTCATCGCAAAAAGTTTTTTAAAAAAGAAATATTTTAGACAGGATAACATGATCGACTTGATATAAAATCCTGTTAATCAAGGGCTTACAATCTCTTACGGTGTTGTTGAAGTTGTTTTTTTACAGGTTATTTGTGCAAGGAATCGGAGCCACTCCGTTGATTTGTCTGTTGTGTTTTTCGTAGCTGATATTAAATTCTCTGAGTCCTCTGTGTGCTCTGTGGCAAAACTTCTTAAATTAAAGTCATGATTATCCTGTTATCCTGTCAAAAATAATATTTATTCAGATAGACAGGATCAAATCAACCAACTTTTTCCGAGTCGATTTTTTTAAAAAATCATGGCTGTAACCTTAACTTATTTATAGGCTTATGAAAAGCGGCGAAATATATAAGAAATTTATTGACAAGCATTTACAAATGCCTAAAATAGAATTAACGTTAATCTTATATGTGCAGAAATTACACAAATGGCGGTATAATGGATTCATGGATTTCAACGCAAAGAGTTATTCTTTGGACAATGCATAGGTCTGATTTTTAAATGGGAAATATCGGGTTAAGCAATCCCGGAAAGGATGCTGAAATGAAAAAGGTAATGCTGGTTTTATTGGTGATTTCATTGGTAATTTCAATGGTGGGGCCATTGGGGGCGGCGGAGAAGCGGGGCAAACTGTTTAATGTTAGGTCGAGTGATATATCCAGTGAAGGGGTGGAGGTTATCCGGCCCTGGAAAACGATATTGCTGGATAAGGAATATCGGGGTGCGTGGCTGGTGGCGGGCGATTTGACGGGCGACGGTCAGCCAGAGATTGTGTGCACGCGAAGTTTGATGGAAGACGGCGATAATCACTATACGGCATCGGCGGTGGTTCATCGTCTGGACGGCAGCGTGTTGTGGAAGTGGGGTAATCCTGAAGGGAGGCGGGAGAGTCTGGGTTCGGATATAGCGTGTCAGATATATGACTGGGACGGGGACGGTAAAAATGAGGTTATCGTTTCGGCTAAGCAGGATAATAAAACATGGCTGGTGGAGTTGGAGGGTAGTACGGGCAAAGAGAAGCGTCGTTTTGAGATACCGGAGAAATCGGCGGATTGTATAGTGTTTTGCAATCTGTCGGGCGGGAAGCGGGCGCGGGAGGTGCTGGTTAAGACGCGTTACACGCAGATATGGGCATATAGCTACGAGGGGAAGCAGTTGTGGACAATTAAGATGCCGGGCGGATACAAGACGGCCCATCAGCCGCGGCCGATGGATATTGACGGTGACGGTAAGGATGAGTTGATGGCGGGGTATTCGCTGCTTAATGCGGATGGTACGGTAAGGTGGACCCTGGGAAGCGAAGACGACAGTCGCTTCGGCGGTCATCTGGATTGCGGGAGGTTGTATCAGAAGGAAAAGACTCTGGAGGAAACCAGGATTATTATGACCTTTTGCGGGGGGAATCGCATAGCTAGTGTCGATGGGAAGGGCAAGATGATCTGGAGTATCGCGGGGGAGGGGCTGCATTATGAATCGGTCGATATTGGCAAGGTCTGTGCGAAAGAGCGGGGCGAGCAGTTGGTGGTGGATATTCCGTATGCCAAGTGGGGCGAATGTCCGATTCAGGTAATCAGCGGTGACGGGGTAATATTGGGGGAAATACTTACGGAGTACAGCCGCTTTCATCGGTTGATTGACTGGACGGGTGATGCGGTGGAGGAGATTATAATCGGGCAGGATCATTGCATGTTTGACGGGCAGGGGAGAAAGATAGGTGTTTTTGATATGCCGGTGCCGGAAGGTGTGAAGGCTCCGTCAACTACGGAAGAATCGATAATCTGTGCGATGGGTGACATGAGCGGAGATGGCGTCGCGGATATAATTTATTATACGAATCCGGGAACGGTGGTTTATATTTATAAAAACACCAAGGGCAAGCCCAGCAGGAAAGTGCCTTTGGGGATGGGGGTGAATTTTACGCTGTATTGATACAAATTTATAACGGGATAAAAATGATGCGGCAGTGTAAAATTGTTTTAGTGTTGGTATTTGTCGGTTTGGGCCTGTGTTCATGCCGGCGTCCTGAGGAAGTTGAAAACAATACAGAATTGGGAGGTGTAGTTGAAATGGCAGCAGGCAAATTACATTCTTTTGTGATGAATGATATTGACGGGAAACCGGTGAAGCTGTCGAAGTACCAGGGGAAAGTGGTGCTGGTGGTCAACGTGGCGAGTAAATGCGGCTATACCAAACAGTACGGGCCTCTGGAGGAGCTATACAATAAATATAAGGGGCAGGGATTGGTTATTCTGGGATTTCCGGCGAACAATTTTTTGAAGCAGGAGCCGGGCAGCGATGCGGAAATCAAGGAATTCTGCACTACCAAATTTAATGTTACGTTCCCGATGTTCTCGAAGATATCCGTCAAAGGCAAAAATATCCACCCGCTCTACGCCTACCTGACGGACAAGAAGGAAAATGCCCCATTTGGGGGTCAGATAAAATGGAACTTCAATAAATTTCTGTTTGACAAAGCAGGCAAAACCATAGCCCGTTATCCATCGGATACAGATCCATTGGACAAGGTGCTCATCGGCGATATTGAAAAAGCCTTGGCAGAGTAGTCAATTTTTTTGGGGCAGGTTGGCAAGAAGATGGTCGCCGGTAAGCAAGGGTAATGTATAAAGAGCACTACATGTTTTCCGGCAAGGCGGCTGCTTTGGAGATGGTCGATTAACCATTGTTTTTAAATCCTCTACTGAATTGATAAATCTCTCAATTCCGGAAGCTAAGTCAGGAGGGATTTAGAGGGGGTGTTGTTTCGGTTTACGGCGGTGAGGAAGTTTTGGGTGAGTTCTTCGGCGCGGTATTGATATTCCGAATCGGTGGTGGTGGTGAGAGGGATTTGGCCTCCGGCACGGGTGAGGTGGCCGCCGCCGGTGCCGCGGTTGGCGACGACTGCACTAATGATTTTTTCGGCATGGTTGAACTGATAATGGGTGCGGAGGGAAATCCAGATTTTGTCCTGGAAGCGGCCGAAACAGAGCACCCATTGGGTGTGTTCTTCCCGCAGAAAGAGGTCCGCAATTTCGCCGATGATGTCCGGATGCGGTACCTCAGCTAACGAAGCAACCAGGCAATCCTGATAAATCCGGGTGTTTTTGAGGGCTAGGGCCAGAGCCTGGAAATGATGGCGCGACAGCGGGCCGTTCTGGATTTTGCTGAGGATGAATTTGTCGGCCAGGGGGTAGAGTTCTTCGACGGCGGCGATATCTACGGGGGCAGCTTCGGGGCCAAGGTTCTGGGTGTCGGTGTCGATAGCATAAATCAGAGCAGTTGCCAAGGCGATGGGAGGTTTGATGTGGGCCTGGCGGAAATAATCCCAGAGGATGGTGGCGGTGGCACCGTAATCGCTTCGAATATCGGCATACTGAACAGCTTCAGATTTCGGCACAGGAAAATGATGGTCGATTATGATATCAGGTAGGTAATCAGCAGGAAGTGCATTGTTGCCGGTGCCCGGCTGAGTGTCAACCAGGGCGATGACGTCGAAATCCCGGGGATCGATCCAGTCCCAGGGATACATAACAACGTCGAGGTAACGAACCAGCGAGCGATTTTCCGACCGACCGATGATGCCACGATAGGTAATGGTGACGGGCAGAGTCTTTGCGGTTTGGGCCAGATGAGACAGGGCCACGGCTGAGGCGATGGCGTCCGGGTCGGGATTATCCTGGAGCACGATCAGTAAACGGTGTTTGTCGCGTAACAATTCCAAGAGTTGAGCGGCTTGAGTAACTTGGGGTGTTTTGGTTTTTGCGCTGTCGATGGAATTCATGGTACAGCTCGCTAAATATTAGGGTGAACAGGAGAAGAGCTAACTTTTCCGGGAAGGAGGGAAATCAGACGATCTGGGCGCATATTTGATCCCAGGGGCGAACCTGTCGGGTTTTTACGTCGAGCAGTTTGCCCATGTTTTGCCATTCGAGAATAATCGAATCGAATCTTTTGGCGAAGTTATCGGGGCCGATGCCGAACTGGTCGGCGTCGTTGATGACGGAGGAGAGGAAGCTATGCTTGACAGTTGGTCGGGTGAGGATGATGGACATTTTTGCGGGCCACTGGAGAATATGGGCGAGTTCATGTTCGGGTGAGCCGGGGGTCAGTTTGTCGGCATCGGCGGAGGAATCCTGGAAGCGGACAGCGTTGCAGAAGATTTCGGGCAGTCGCCAGTCGGCCATCATTTCGGCGGTTAATTCGTTGTGATCGATGCCGAAAACTTCCCGTTCGCTTCGGCATAACTGGGCGACATTATCGGGATTCGACTGTTTGAGGATGTTGGCGTATTCGAGCGGATAGACGGTGGCAAAAGCCAGGCGACCGATGCGGCTGACCAGGCCGACGGTGAAGGCTTCGTCGGAAGAGAAAGCGCTTTGGCGGATTTCGGCGATCTGGCGGGCGACGACGGCGCGGGCGAGGGATTCCGACCAGAAATTATCGTAATCGAACTCGGTGCAAGGTCCCTTTTTATAATCGGTGAGCAGGGAGAACCCGAGAGAGATTCTTTTAATCATTTTGAGGCCGAGGCGCACGATGGCATCTTTTACCGAAGTGACCGGGTGCAGGGATTTATAAAAAGCTGAATTTGCGGTTTTGATGATTCGGGCGGTGATAGCGGGGTCGGTTTGCACGACCAGAGCAAGATCGGCGATGCTGGTGTTGATGTTGCTGGCCAGGCGAAAGATTTTGAAGGCTTTAGCAGCAGGTGTGGGTAACTGTCCGGTTTGTTTTATCTGGTAAAAAACAACAGTTGGGTCGTGTTGGGCAGAGTTGTTCTGTTGAGCTGACATTCGGCGTTGCAGAGAATTAAGAAACGCATCGTCGGGGAATTGGTTTCCGGCCTGGGCGAAGGTTTGGAATAGTTGCCGGGCATCGAAACTAACCTTGCCGCCTTTTTTTTCAATTACCCGAATGGTTTCGATGAGTTTTTTAACCGCAAGCTTTAATCTGTCAGAAACATCTTTTTCGGTTAAACTACAACCGATTTTTTTTAGTTCGACGTTAATTTTTTTGGCATCAGATTTGTGAAATCTGCTTAGGGCGGCGGAGACCTGGTTTAGCTGGGAGAGGTTAGCGGCAGAAGTCCGGGCCCTTTGGAGCAGTTCGACATCAGGGTCGGTAAAGTCTTTGCAGGCAATCAGAAGCACGCCGGTGGTGCGATAGAAAGCTTTTTGTCCGATCTGGTAATATTCGGGAGACGTTTGGGCAGGTGTAACTGCATGTTGCGAGACGCAAGCAGAATTGTTCTGGGCGTTTTTGGTAAGCTGAATCATAATTGCTGAGCCTCCTGCTTAACCTAAAGTAAGTCCCAATCCGCCCGAAGCACGATTGACCTGCGACAGGGCGGAGAAAAATTCCTGAATATCCCAGGCCGAGGCCTGACCCGGATCGAGCCAGAAATCGAAGTGGAGGTTTTGAGAAGATTCCTTTGTATCAATAATATCCCATTCGGGCCGGGCAGCGGCGATGAATTCCGGCCCTAAGTCCACTGCGTGGCAGAGCAGGTCGTCAAGATAGACCAGTGCGGGATTGGTGGGGTGATGCGGAATTGCCAGGATATCACCGAGTTTGTTTTTAAAAATATACTCGTTGTTGAAAAAGATATTAAAAGTCCAGCCTTTTGCTGCAAGCGTAGTTTTTACAAAAGAAGCCAGCAGAACTTTTTTTCTCGAGGAAGGCATTTCTTTATTTCCTGTAGCAGAGGGCGAGATTTTCTGGACCGAGGCAACCGATTGGAAAAATTATTCAATCTGACCGATGATCAGTAACCGCGTGGGTAACCAGTTACCCACTCTACAAAACTGCCAAAAAAAGGCTCCTGACCCCTTTTTTTCGTGGATTTTTCGAGGTTATGAAAAGGTCGTTATAGAATCACTTCGAGTTCCTGCGAATCCTGCTCATTTTCGTCACAGGAATTGTTGTAGCTATATTGCGGCTGCGGTTCGGGATTTTCCTGGGAGTCGAAGGGCGACCAACGGGATTTGGCTTTGTTGGCGATATCCACAACCCGGCCGATAACGACATCGGGAGAATCGTCGAATGGATCCACAACAAACCCCTTGAGCTTTTCGTAAATTTCGTCCGAAACATTAATTGTTTTCATAACATTTCCTTACCAAAGATGGAAACTTTACTAAACCAGGTACAAACTTCTACCGCTCAAGTATAAAATTCAATCGACGGGGAGTCAAATCGTCTGCGTAACAAAACGTTGCCGAATTCAAGGAGAGATGAGGTCCGTTTATATCGGACCGGTGAACTTCCGATAAATGGTAATCAAAAATCTTCCGGGAATAACATATCGGTATTCATTTTTCTACGCTTATTAATTCTGGACAGCAATGACCGATATCAATTAAACGTCGTGAGTTTCCCCCTCAAATCGGTATAATCGGGATAACCGGTAACATCCATTTATTTGGATTCGTCGAGCAGTTTTAAGGCCGCCGGGATATCCGGGCAGATAGTGAACACCCGATCGAGCTTAACAACCTTGAAAATTTCATAAACATAGGAATCGCTGGGAGAATTGGTGACTTTTTTCTCAAGGTTACACAGGATCAACCGCCCCCGGCGTTGAGTGATATATTTGTTTAATTTCAATAAAAAACCGAAAGCCGACGACGACAACATACGCACATTTTGAAAATCCATTATCAGGTTTGCCCCTTCGTTTTCCATCAGCACTGTAACAACAGATTCCTCGGCGCGGCTGATTTCGTCGGGCTGCATTAAATCCCGGCATAACAGTTCCACCATAATTGCCTGGGGTTTATGCTCGATACAGACTACCGGTTGAACTTCGGTCATGGATATCTCCTGAACAAATTGAAATACAGCGGGATTTTAACATATAAAAAAGATCAAGGACAAGCCTAAAATCTATATAATTTTCACAAATCGGCACGGCTTGGGCATTAATCCCATTGAGAGTTAAAAATCAAGGTTGGCCAAGGCAGAGATATGGTGGTACCGGTCAGGCGTTGCTGTGGGCGGAAAGGATGCGTTGGGCGGTGTTGACGTCATCGCAGATGGTAAAGACTTTGTCCAAACGGACTACTTTGAAAATTTCGTAAACATAGGAGTCGTTGGCGGTATTGGTGAGCTTTTTCTGCACACAGCATAAAATCATCCGGCCTCCCCGCTGGTTGACCATTTTTTTCAATTTAAGCAAAAACCCGAATACCGAGGAAGCCAGCAGTCTAATCCGGGTAAAATCCAGGATAAGGTTGCCTCCCTCTTTTTCGAGAATCAAGGGCACAATGGACTCTTCCAGCCGATTGATATCTTCATCCTGCAAAAGTTCTTCGCCGAGAATCTCCACTACGGCGGCGTCAGGCAAGTATTCGACACTTACTATGGGATTGGTCTTTTCCATAGCAAAGCTCCTTAAAAAGTGGTAGAATTTCGAATCTAAGCCACGAAAACCATCAGAAAACCTGTTTTACCCAAAACTTATTGCAAAAACATCGGATTTATGAGGGCGATATTAATTCTATCCCCGGTAGCTATCGCAAGTCCATTGACAATTCCGTATCGTCCTGAAAAGACAACGACATTAGCAGATTATCCCTAAGCAATTACCCTGCAGGAATTTAGCCACATTATCCTTCAAAACCAGCGTCAATTTACCGGTCCATAAACATGTTGTTCCGATAATTTAACCTTACCAACGTGATTTAATAATTATCGGACTGCCCAATTGACAGGGATATTTTATTGTGTTATAATTGTAAGATGCTGGAAAATAATCCGTGCGTTTTAGTGATTAGGCCTGGTGAGAGAGAAGCCAAAGCTATAGTAGCCGGTTGTTTATTGTGGTGGGCGGTTGTGGGAGGAGTGCGAACAAAGCCAAGAATCTAACCTTAATCCGTTTTGTCCCCCTTGGTTTAATGGCATTTGTAATTGTAAACGCTTTCTAATACAGCATTAACATCAATAGTCCATCGGGTCTCGCTGATGGAATCGTTCGGGGCGCGTGCCTAGGAATGACCCGAATTAGTAATTTATCCGTTAGCGAGACCTTAATTTTATTCACAAGCCGACAGGGGCGGGCTGACTACATAAACCATTTACTGGAAATAACTTATATTATTACGGCAATCGATCCAGCTTTGTCCTTGACCTGGTCGAACCGCACAGATACACTAAGTTGCTTTTGTTTTTCTTGACGTAAACGAGTTGGTGAACCAAAGAATTTTTGATAAAAATTTAATAAAGCTAACAGATAATAAATAACAGGATAAAGGTGGGATTTTGCCGCATGGCTAAAGCGTCTGGAAACGGATTTTGGCATGATTTCAAGCGGTTTTTTTTCCGCGGCTTGGCAACGATATTGCCAACCCTGCTGACCATTGTGGTGCTGGTAAAGTGTTTTGAATTCATTCAGGACAATATCAGCGTCCACATAACCCGCGGCATAATTTACGCCGCCATTCATACCTTTGACAATTACCCCAAGATTAGTGAATCAGATGTGAGCGAATATAAGAAAGAGTACAATCAGCCGGGCTTGACAATCACCAGCGAAAATCGCAAAGATGTCCGACAATGGAAACTTACCAGGCAATGGACCCGTGGCCCCCAATCGCTTGTAGGCTTTGTGATTGCGGTGATATTGGTATATATCCTGGGTCGTTTGTTGGCCAGTTTTGTGGGCAGGAAGTTATGGAAACTATTTGAGCAGACGGTCCAGCAGGTACCGGGTTTTAAACAGGTTTACCCTTATGTTAAGCAGGTGATAGATTTTCTGTTCGCGGACAAGAAAATCTCTTTTTCGCGAGTGGTGGCGGTGCCCTATCCCAGAAAGGGAATCTGGTCGGTGGGTCTGGTAACCGGTGCCGGATTTCGCAGCCTGGCGGAAACGAACAAGGAGGAGTATCTTACCGTATTTATTCCCAGTTCGCCCACCCCGGTAACGGGCTATGTAATTTATGTTAAGAAGGAGGATGTGATTGATT
>JAFGSR010000198.1 GCA_016934515.1 Sedimentisphaerales bacterium | reverse complement strand
CCACTACAATCATCGGAAGGTTGGTATTTTTCTGTTTATGATTCATGGCTTTTGGTCGCCTGAAAAGTGCGAAAGTTCACAGTAGTACATGTAAATAATAATTATGCAGGATAATCGGTCCGAATTGCTACGGAAAATTATTTTAGGAGACGACATAGTGATTTTCGGAAAATTTTTGTTTGAAAGCAGATTTAATGTGAAACACTTGTGTTTGTCAGTTTTAAACATTTGTTTGGTGTTTCCAAATTCAGGTTATGCAGATGACGCAAAGAGTAAACCCGCACCGACAAGGGACCTTGTAGAAAATATGCAATTCATCCAGATTCCAGGCCCGAATCCCATTATTACCCCGGGGCCTGATGGAGCATGGGATGATGGCGTTACCGAAGCGTCTGACGCTTTTCGAGATGTGGGTACCTATTACTTTTATTATCATGCTATTGCCGAGGGTAGCAAGAGTTATCAGCTTGGTGTAGCTCACTCACCGGGACCGCTGGGGCCGTTTAAGAAACATGGCGATAAACCTATACTGGAAGTAGGACCTGAAGGAAGCTGGGAGGCTACTCATGTTGCCTGTGCAATGATCCTAAAAGAAGGCCCAGAAGAATACTATATGTGGTATTCTGGATATGGCAGCAATAAAAGCTGGGACATAGGCTTGGCAACTGCAAAGCACCCATTGGGGCCGTGGAAGAAGCATGAGGGAAATCCAGTCCTCAGAGACTTTGGTTATATGGGTGGTGTGGTTAAGGTTGACGGTAAGTATCGGCTTTACAGCGCTTATCCTATCAGCCATATCGGTTACAAAGGCGACTATAGCCCGCTTTCATTAGCTATGGGTGATAAGCCAGAGGGGCCATATGTAAAATACCGGGACAATCCTCTTATGGAAAAAGGCAATTTTGGCGACTGGGATGACGGCGGAATTTCGGAAGCTGAGGTGCTTTATCACAACGGGATGTATCATATGTTTTACGGTGGGACGGAGCTGTTCGGTCCAAGGCTGGAGCATGTCGGTTATGCGTACAGTTTTGACGGATACGAATTTTTCAAGTATGCCAAAAATCCTGTTGCTGTCCGCCAAGTCAGCCCAAATACGGCAGCTCTTGCTGAAGTACACACAATTATTGAGCCGCCATTTATATATCTTTATTACACACTGCGTCCAGCTCTGCACGAAGGCAAAAAAAATTATCCCTGGGTTGAAAACCTGGGCGTTGAGGTTTTGGTAACCCAAAGGCCTTTTAGTCTGAATATGCCTGTGATTAATCTTGACCGTCTTGCTCCAGGGGGAAAAACATCCCTGGACGATTCACCGCCACTTTGTCTGGGTCATATTGAGAGGGTGGCGATAACCGTTGAGTGTGCCTATGAAAGTAATGCGACAAAGCCGGTTCAACTGCACATAGTATCCAGTGCCGATGGTTTGACTTATGATACTAGTGATTTATATACATTCGAGCTAGACCTGCAGTGCGGCCAAACGGCAAGGAAAACATTTGAGTTGGATACTAAGGTTAGGTTCATCAAGGTTATCGTTGAAAACAGAGACAAGTCAGAAAGCGTTTCAAATATTAGCATAACCGCTAGCTTAAGCGGCTAACCGGTTGTGCGACAAATGCATAAATTAGTAATTCATTATTTTTCAGGCATACTTTCAGAAAAGGGCATTACCATGAATAAGAAATGTTTGGTATCAGTATTACTTTTAATGTTGCCCTTTTTCGCGGGACTGTGCAGCGGTGCTATTGAGAATCCCAAACTGATCAAACTGCCGTTGGGTTTAGGGCCGCAACGACTAGAAAACACCCCGGTAATGTATCAAGGGCGGCCCCTGCTAATCGAAAATTCCCGGCTGAGCAACGAAAAACATGGTAATACTGCTATCGACATGTATGTCGTCGATCTGATTACATCTGAAATCATATCTCGATTTGGCAGTACTTTTGCATTTAACTGTGCATTTGTAAGAGGTGACGAACTGAATGTCTTTGCCACCGAGAACACAAAAAGCGATTGGACCGGCTCGATTTACCGGTTCTGGACCACCGACCTTAAAATCTGGGAAAAAGAGCTCGTCATCGCTAAAGAAAAAGACAAACATTTCTTCAACACCTCGGTCTGCAAGGGCCCGGACGGCTACCTGATGGCCTATGAATCCAACAAGCCTGTCCAATGGTGTTTCCATCTTGCACGTTCTAATGATCTATCTCACTGGGAGCCGATCGAGGAGTTGGTTTTTGCCGACAGGGTAGAAAAATCGTGCTTGGCCAATCCTACGCTTCGGTACATCGAACCATATTATTACCTGGTCTACGGAATCCACCGCAGCAAAGGAAAGGCCGCTGCTTTATATCAGTATCACCGTGACGATTCGAAATATTTTACTTTCATAATGCGTTCGAAAGATCTGGTGAGGTGGGGCCTTAGTCCGACGAAGTATCCAATGATAGAGCCTGAAATCGAAGATGGCGTAAATGCTTCAGACGCCGATTTGTTTGAGTTTATGGGCAACACCTACCTCTTCTACGGTGCCGGCTGGCAGGACGCTCGCGGGACGATCAGAGTGAAAATGTATCCCGGCCCGATGAAGGAGTGCCTGGCAAGCTACTTTGACGATAATACCCCAGCGATCAAATTCGATGCCAGAAACGGCAAATATATCTATCCCGATCAGGCTGAATACAAGAAAATAGTATCGGCAGAGACGGTGGAAAAACCTCAAAAGATAGTCTTCATAGGTGATAGTATCTCTTGTGGCGTCGGGGCGTCTAGTTCGAAAAGTCGCTATACCACAGTCTTGACGGCTCTGCTTAATGTTAAGGAGAAAAAATATAAAGAGGTGAATCTGGGGGTTAGTGGCTCGACGCTGGTGGACCAGCTCTGGCCGATGCCGAACAGTTCAGGTTATCCCCATATCTTAGCCAAAGCACTTGCGGAAAAGCCAGATATTATTGTAATCCAGCACGGTACTAATGATAACGCAGTGGGTGCTTCGGTAGGTGAATTCTTATGGTCATATCGGCAAACGGTATGTACGATAAAAGAAAATCTGCCGCAGGCGAAAATTGTTTGTATGACCATATGCCCTTCCTGGGGTGTATTCAATTCGACGAGAGAATGGTTGAATCTGGCTAACATTGGTATACAGGAAATAGCTGCGTTTGAGAATACATTATTAGCACACACTAATTTCAAACTTCATAATCGTCGGGAACTCTTTCCTGATGGGATTCACCCCAATGATGAGGGGCATGGGATAATGGCAGAATCTGTTATTGAAGCGTTGCAGGCTAATGATGCAAAAACAAAATATAAATTCGATTTTATCTGCAATGGCATGGGGCAGCGCCGAATATGTGGCTACGTTTTTACAAGTAAAGCTGGGGATTCCGTTCGTGATGATGGCTGGATTTGTTTTCGTGATTTCCAAAAAGATGGCTTCACTTATATTTCTGACTATCAGATAGAAATAACCACCCCTTTTAAATTATATGACAAAGAATTAGTCATTAAGTCTATTTCCAAGGACTCTGCTGTCGGCAAGCTAAAAGGACGCTGTGATAAATACCGAGGTTGTGGAGTCTTTTTCCTGCCTCAAACGAAAAACAAGGAAGTCGCAGTTAAAATAGACTGGTAAAACATGAAAAAGAAAACTCTATATACAGATGAAATCGCAGCCTTTCGGCGATCTGGATACATTGTGGTTCTTCAGAAGAAAAAGTCGCTGTATGATCAGGTTTTATTAATAGAGACTTAAAAGGCGTTCTGTGAGCCTGGCTTTGAAACAATAAAGTCAAAAGGGAATCACATGGCAACAAAAATAACATGTATTACATCTTTCATTATTATTTTGTTATTATTCATAAGTTCAGCAGGATTAGGTCAAGTAGTCACGAAAAAAACTACTTCGCCGGACGATTGCCGCATGGACTGGTGGCGAAAGGCGAGGTTTGGGTTATTCATTCACTGGGGATTGTTCGGCTTTCTGGAAAAAGAATGGGATGTTGTGAATATTCCTACCGTTGAGTACTCCAATTTGGCGGATAAGTTCAATCCCGTGAGATTTGATCCCAATCAATGGGTTCGTAGGGCAAAAGAAGCAGGAGTCCAATATATAGTCTTCACCAGCAAGCAACACGACGGATTCTGCCTGTTCGACTCGAAATATACTGACTTTGATATCGTTGATGCGACTCCCTTCAAACGTGATGTTATGAAAGAGTTAGCTCAGGTATGCCATAAGCAGGGGATGAAAATCGGCTGGTATCATTCCATACTGGATTGGCGTCATCCAGACGCAACTGAATTCCCCCAAAAGGATACCTGCTGTGGAAGGCGATTTCCGGAATATGTCCAAAACCAACTTTGGCCACAATGTGAAGAACTGTTGCAAAATTATGGCCCGATTGCGGTGATGTGGTTTGACGGCGAATGGATCAAGGAATGGACCGAAAAGCAGGGTAAGGAGTTGTACAACCATATACGTGCTATTCAACCCAAGACAATCATCAATAACCGGGTGGGCAGAGGACGCCAGGAGAAGCCCGGTAAACATGACACACGCAAATATGTAGGTGATTTCGGCACGCCAGAACAGGAGATCCCCGCTACGGGAATCCTAAATTATGACTGGGAAACCTGCATGACCATGAACAACTCCTGGAATTACAACAAAAATGATAACCACTGGAAGTCGAAAGAGGATTTAATCCGCAAGCTGTCGGACATCGTTAGTAAGGGAGGCAACTTTTTACTGGACGTCGGCCCAACACCCGATGGGGAATTTCCTGCTGCCGCGGTTGAAAGATTAAAAGCAATCGGTGATTGGCTGAAAATCAACGGAGAAAGTATCTACGGAACACAGGCAAGTATCTTCGCAAATCAGGATTGGGGCAGATGTACTATTAAAAATGGCAAGGTGTACCTGCATGTTTTCCATTGGCCCGATAACGGCATACTTGCTATACCCGCTCTGCAAAACAAAATAAAACGTGCTTATCTACTAGCAGATAAAAATGGCTCAAACCTGAATTTTACTTGCGACAATTCTATTATTACTATCGAACTGCCCCAAATCCCACCGAATAACATTAATACGGTAATCGTTTTGAAGGTGGAAGGGCTGCCCAAGATCGCATCAGATAAATTAACTCGACTGGATAATCCTGATTTACTTAAATTGCCATGTAGCTTTTCGGTTATTGGAGATACCTCGATGGAAAACAACCCAGTCCTCTTTCACTCGCGATTGCTGCTGAAGAGCAACTAACGTCAAGGTCCCAGATAGCTGGCGATGATATGGAATTTTGTTATATCGTATATGAGTTCAAGAACCAATAGTATCGGTGTGTTTATGAAGGAGATTAGGAATTATGACGTTTAAAATTATTTTTGTTCTGTTTGTTGCTGGCGTGGTATTGTTTTTTTCAGCGGTAGCCGAGCAGCCAGTCCATGCTTACTATGAAGATTTCGAGGATGCGGGTAATCTTGATGGAACCTTATACGGTTCATACGATCCCAGCACCGCTGATCCAGTCGTTAGCGGTGGCATTTTGAACACTGATTATGTGGATTCCGGATTTCTGGCCAATGGCGACTACGCGGACTTTAGCGGTTATATAACGTTCAACTTTGGCGGAGATACCTACGAATGGAACGAGGCGGTTTACGTTATTGGTTCTGATGGGTCTTCCGGACCGCCAAACTTTGCCTACGCCTTGGCCGGCGTTATGGTACAGTATCTGCCCCAAAAAGGTTGGATGTACATTTTACAGGAATGGAAGACTGGGGATACCTGGTCAACTATATACCTGGACCAAACCGGTGTCGTCAGTCCAGCCGGTTTCAGTAATACAACCGATTATGAGCTGCATGTTATTGATAATGGTAACGGCACGCTCGACGCCTGGGTCCAGGAAGCAGCTAATCCAGCCAATAAGGGACATGTTTACACCAGCATTGATATAAGCGGCGCAACATTTTACGGCGACAAGGTCGCGGCATCGGGAGGCTTTGCACCCGGCGTGGGCGGTATTAAGGATTTCAATATCGGTTCGACCGGTGGCTTGGTTGGCAATATTAACACCGGTGATGGCATCGAAGTAAGAAAAGGCGGCGTCCCCGATACTTACCTCATAACCATCACCGAAGCCCCGCCCACTAATCCCAGCTTCCCCGGCGTCAGGGTATTCCTTGATGTCGATGAGTTGGAGGGGCAGATTGAGGTTGACCCCAGTAATCCGGGTACGTTTGATCCGAACAACGCTTTGGATATCCTCTTTACCTCATCTAACTGGGCCACACCCGTAACCGTAACTGTTACCGCTGTTGATGATACCGGCAGTGAAAACCTTACATTGCATCACTCGTTGGTTTATGTTGACAGTGATTATGTGGCTGACCCTTGCGACCCCCAGGCTACTAAATGGTCTAATCCATTCCTTGCAAATTCTTCTGTTCCAGTAATTGTGACCCAGTTACATTGTGCTGTGGAGATCGACGTACTTAATCCCAACGGGATTGTGGTTTCAGAGCAGGGACCAACCTCGGATACCTACACGGTTTCTCTCAAGCAGGAGCCCGGTACTATCTCCACGGTTCAGGTTGATATTACTACCGACAGCCAAATAAGCGTGGATCCTGTTTCGTTAATATTCAACAATAGCGATTGGGAAATGCCTCAAACCGTAACCGTAACCGCGGTGGACGATACAGTGGGCGATAATAGTCCGGATGTTGCCTATATTTCTCATTCGATTTCCATGGATCTTGGCCCGGCCAACACATTATTTTCAGATGATTTTGAGGATGGCGTCTTGACCTGGAATGGATTTGCCAATTCTAATTATTTGTCGGAAGAAACGACTGATCAGGGCGGTGTTTTGAGGACGGCGGAGGAACCTTGGGCGGTAGCGCCTTTTAACCTTAGCTCTTATCCGATTTACCAGATTACCACTAAGGTTGATTTGCAGAGCGTTTCTGAGATATCTATTTTTATTCGCACTGCCGGTACTGCAAGTGTGGCTTACTTTGGCGGAGCACCGGCGGGGATTCGCTGTGTTTTTGGTCCCAGCGGGATAGACGACGGTTTTGTCCCTTCGATATTTCACAACGATAACACGGGTGAGGCGTGGATGTGTCTGGCATCAGGTGGCCCTTACGGCATACCGGGTTTTGATTCGGAAGGTATTTATAAAATCACGCTTACCGACTTGGGATCAGTTATAGTGATGCGGGTGGAAGATGAGAATAACCCCGCTAACTATCTGCAAGTGGTCGCTGATGGTTTATACGGTATTAACTATGGCGATTATGTAATGATGGGCTGTAATAGAAATAGCGAATACACGGACTGGCTTGATTTTCAGATTTCAGAGCCTATAACACCACCAACATCTGATCAAGTGAAATGGATTGGAGCGGCTATTGAATATAACCCCACAGTTAGTATCACAGACAACGACTGCCGATCGGACAGAGCTATTCTCAAAGCAGATTTTGATAGGGATTGCGATGTTGACTTGGCTGACTTTGTTTTCCTGGCGGCCGAGTTTCTGGATTGCACTCTGCCCAATGTCGAAGGTTGTAATTTTCCACCAACAGCACTCGACCCTCGACCCGACAATCCCGAACTTATACGCCTACCTGTAAACTCCGGTCCCCACCACAAGGAACATACACCTATCATTTTTAATTCAATTCCTATGCTGGTACAAAACTATACTGGACCATTTTATGCCGGGACATGTGACGATGAATCTTATCTTTACATCGAAAACTTATATAACGGTGAAGAACTTACCCGATTTGGATACGGCTTTGCCTTTGTCAGTGCTTATGTTGAGGATAATGTGTTTCACATCTATGCGACTGAAAACACCTGTACGGAGTGGACCAAAGACGTTTACCACTTCTGGTCCACTGACCTGCAAACCTGGCAGGATGAACTGGTCATTGCCCGTGATGGCGGGGAACACCTTTTCAATACATCAGTTTGCAAAGGTCCCGATGGTTATATTATGACCTACGAGTCCAATACTCCTGTGCAGTGGTGTTTCAAAATAGCCCGGTCCATGGATCTGTGGCATTGGGAAAAGAAGTCTGATTTAATCTTTGCCGACCTGGTGAATCATACGGTTCTTGCTAATCCAACTATTCGCTATATTTCACCGTATTACTATATAATTTTCGGTACCCATCGAACAGGTTGGCCGGTCTCAGATTACGAGTTTCATTCGCCGACAGGTATATACTTTACCTGTATACTACGCTCAAAAGATTTGATTACCTGGGACTTAAGCCCCACGAAATATCCGATGATAGATCCGGTTGCCGGCGACGGAATTAACACCTCCGATGCCGACCTGTTCGAATATGAGGGTAATACCTATGTCACATACATGACCGGTGACCAAAGCTCCTGGGGCACTACCCGAATTGCGATGTATGCCGGCCCCATGAAAGAATGCCTGGAAGCTTATTTTCCCCCCAATGTTCCTACGGTTAAATTTGACGCCAGTCAGGGGAAATATATAGCCCCATAAAGAGGAACAGCATAAATATATCATAAATCCGAAACGCTATTACTGGAAACGGCATTAGCTGGTGGTATATACAATGTAATATGGGAAATTTAAGATTGACTGATAGGGTGAAAGGTAAGTTATGAGAAATAAATTGGTTTTAGCATTAATGACGGCGATACTTGTATTCGGAACAGGTTGTCAGCCAGAGCCGAATGTACAAAGAGAATTATTTGAAAAAGCTGCTAAAGAAACCCACCAAGCGGTTACGCCAGAAAAAACGAATGTTCACCCAGTACGCCAGGAGTGGATAAATGAAAATATCAAAAAAAGAAAGGTAGATTTACTTTTTATAGGTGATTCGATAACACATGGCTGGAATGATGAAAGTCCGGTTGGGTGGGAGCCCGGCGGCAAGGTGTGGGATGAATATTACGGAAACATAAATGCATTTAACGCGGGGCTGTCCTCAGACAGAACGGAACATTTATTATGGCGACTGCAAAACGGGATAATAGGAGATGTTTCGCCGAAGGTAGTCGTTGTAATGATCGGAACAAACAACAATGTCCGAAGTTTTACGCCACAACAAACCGCTGATGGAGTGATTGCAATATGTTCATATCTTAGGGAAAATCTGGCAAAAACAAAGATACTGTTGCTGGGAATTTTCCCCTGCGAAGAATACCCAGATAGCTTGACTCGTAAAAAAAATATTGAAACCAATAAAATTATCTCAAAACTGCACGATGGGAAATGGATTTACTACATGGATATCGGTGCTAATTTTCTTGAAGAAGATGGAACAATCAGCAAATCGGTGCTGTATGATTTTTTGCACCCGAGCGAAAAAGGATATCGAATTTGGGCGGAAGCTATAGAAGAAAAATTAGTAGAAATGTTACAATAGATGCATAAGGTTTTTAAATTGCAAAATCGCACTTTAAAACGGCACTCAAAAAAATATTAATAATACAATTGACGGAAGGCATACTAAGGTTACAATCACCAAGAAGCTCTTACTTGGTAGCCGAAGAACTGATACAATTACTTGATCCATCGTAACTTGAACGTATAGGATTTTGCATAGAACTACTTGTCGCGAAACGGTTAAGCGAACGAAGGAAGCCTCGTTAGCCACACCGAGATCGCGGCGAGTCCGGTCCAGCGAAAGCTAGTAACCTGAGAACGTCCTACGAAGTGTATTTGATGATATCCAAATAGTCGATGCTGTACCAACCTTGATTCTCATCCATTTTCCAATACTCCATCGTGTTAGGATCTATATAGACATTCGGTTGGAATACCTAATCATCCTTATGGTTATTCAATCGCCAGTTCTCTTTCAGCCATTTACATAGTACTGGCATCTGATCACAGTCGATGAAATTATCACAATACGCGGGGTCGGCGTGGGTGCATTTCAACCATGTCTGGGCTATCGAAGCCATGTCGAACAGGTCGATCGCGCAGTTATTGCTCAAATCGCTGGTTTTGTATCCATAGTCGCCACAGTGATAGTTGATAAACGGGGTGCCCGTATTATATTTGAATAGATCACCCGTTCCTCCAGGCAGCGTCAGGTTAAGGGTATGGTTACCAGCCAGATTCACCGTTACCACTTCGCCGGTTAAACGATCAATTTTTTGCAGGGTTGTTATCGAGGGATCAAAAGTGATCACACAACTCTTGGCGCACTCCGCCGCCGTGGCGTCTTGATGGTGCTCATTATTGACCACCATAAAGTATATCTCGGCCCGACTGTCTTCGAAGAAACCAATCGTCCAGTTGCTTCCGTTATGGTTAAAACCAATCATATCACCATAGGAAGTAAAGTTTTCCGCCGTACCGGGGCTGGGATTATCCGGCCCGGCATGAAATACTTCCGTACTGATAATATGAGTCAGAGCGGAACCTAAATTCGCTATTTCAGAATTTAATTCCTGCGCCAGCCAGTAGAGATAGCTCGGTTCACCCGTTGATCTCGCTATAATCCCGTCCGGAGCAGTAGGTGGACCAATAGTATCATAGTTTAGATACTGAATCCCGGTGTAACCAAACGCCAGAGGTTTATAAACCGTATAACGCAAATCTGACTCACTCGGTGCCCGCCGCCCTTGGTAAAATTCAGACAGACTCCACAACCAGTCCCAATACGGTATCCCTGCTGCCAGAGATTTATCCCGGACTGTTTTAAGTGCGTTCCAGTATTCATATTCTTCGGTATAGTCACCATCAATTAGTGGATAAATATCCAGGGAGAGAATATCGGGCTTCATCAAGCCAATCACATTGTCAAGATAGTCTTCCAGTTCAGCAATATCCTGAGCGTCATGAGGGCGGCATCCTATATTGATCACCGCTAACTTGTCGGGATAGTTGTCTTTAATATATTGTGTTGTTTCAATGGCTTTATTCCACATCGAAGGATTTTGTTCGAGAAGCTCTGGTTCATCCAGCACGTAGAAAGCCAAAAGCCCCGGCCACTTGCCGTATTTATCCACATCGTTAGGATCTACTCCGGTATGACCTCTCCAGAAGATCCATGGCATATTCGCGTCGATAGCATTGGTATAGGGCCGTTCCATATCCGAATAATTAAAAAAAGTATTAAACCCTATATTTTTCAACCGATCAATATCATAGTCATACTGTGCACTGCCGGCGCTCAGGCCGGTAATGACCATCGGCTGCCCCCGCATCAGTTTATAACCTCTGCTCTCGCAATAGTCCGGCACAACTCCCGGCGGCTGAATGTCCAGCCATTCCTTGCTCAATATACTAAGATCGAGTAGATCCACATTGCAATCCTCATTTAGATCTGCCTTCAAGTATCCATGTTCCCCGCATACCGGTGCCCAGGCCAGTCGTATTCGGCCATAGCTTGGTGCACCAGGTTCAGTATCCCGGCTATGATTGGCAAAAACCCCCAACGGTATCGTCGGAATTGGCCACTGGCCTGGCGACGTACCATTTACCTGTCCGCCATGTATATCGCTGTCAAACATAAGTTCATCGTATCGGTAAACTTTGACCCGGCCCGGCTCCCACTCCATGATCCAATAACCACTCAGCGTGTAAACGTTCCACATGAGATAAGCATCATAGTTTCCGGTATTCTGATTTTCAATGTAGAATGTTGGCCTGCCATAGTTGGGCGAGCCGGTAGTGATCATCATCCAAATGCCTTGGCTGGTCTCGCCGCCACTGCCATTCCAAAATCCAAAGTAAATATAACCGCTGTCTATATCCTCTGTGCTGACTCTGGCGTACGTAAGTCTCAGCATCTCACCCGTTTCAGGCTCAACCCAAAGGGATCCTTTGCTTACAATTCCAGCTATATGATGACCTGAGCCGTCAGCTACTCCGTGAAGCTCTATGGCCCCGTTTTGTATGACCAAGTATCCTGGAGGTTCGGAAATATTGTTCCAGATCGTAGTATTCAAACTTATCTCGTCGAACTTATCATCCAGCACAACGCCTGATCTTGCCCAACCCGGCGCCGCTCCAGCAAGAAAAACCCCTAAGACCACAAATAATGCTCCTTTCTCAGCCGAGCAAAATAATCGACTCATAGCAAATCTCCAACTTTGAGGTAAAGGCTTTATGAGAATTGTTGAATATTCTCTAAATCTTTTTCTCACATAACTTATTACATGAAATCCTGCCGCATATTACAAATTGTATATATAAACCTAATTTATCATCGCCTGAATTTCCTCGACGCTTAGAGCTCGGCTATAAATGCGAACCTCCTCAATCAATCCATTGAGTAAACGGCTGCTATCAAGATTGTCCCAGCCGAGCTTGAGAGCATCGAGAGTCTGAGTATTGTGCAGGATGTTGTTGGTTTCGTACTGGAGGCCATAGCTGTCGCTGTAAACATAGGCAGTCGCTTTCTCCGGCTCGACGACTACCGCCGTCATCACCCACTCGCCTGGCACATTGGGTATCTCCGGGCCGCCATCCCAGCCATAAGTCTGAGAATCGTTACCCCAGGTGTAATGCAGGGTATTGTTATCTCCGAAGTGCATCCCGCAGACATTACCGCCGCGGGAAAAGACAATGCCCGCCCAGTCGTCCGACTTCCAGCCGTCAATGCAGGCTATCAGGGTAATGTTGTTAGTGGTCAGGTTAAAGCTGGTTACCTCCACATAATCGTCATGACCATCAAGTTCCAAAGCCCCCCTCAACAGTCCGTCATTATAATGCCATACCGGGCCGTTCATCAAGGTTCCCTCATAGCTGTTGGGCGAACTATCGCGTGCGATGATGACCTCGCTTGCGCCGTCAAATTTCCAGTACGCCACCAGATTTGGATCAACATATCTGGCAGGAATCTGGATGCGGTCCGGGCCGCATAAGTTGTCAAAGACCTCGATGTTGACGAGTGAGTCATAGGCCCAATTCCATATCGAACTGTCAAGGTTCCGATAAAGAAACCAGTTATGATGGATTTCAGCGCCGATGTATGGTACGCCGCGGATGGCGATGGCACTCTGAAGTTCAATTTTTGATTTGCAAAAAGTATTGTGATGAATACGCATCCAGCCGCCGGCTATGTCGGTACCATCTCCTCGATCCCAACCGCCATGCATATCGAAGTTGTGGCTGGTGGCATTGTCCAATACCAGATTGTACCTGGCTTCATAGTTACAGCCGCTGTAACCACTACCTGCGATACAATGCCTGCAGAAGTCGAAAAGGTTAGCCTCGATAAGAGGAGAAGCGTATCGCACATATACTCCATACCCCAGGCCGGTTCGCCGGCAGTGGTGAATATAATTGTGATGTATATGCGGTACCGAGCTGCCGTCTACATACACCCCCGCGTTACTCCAGGCGGAGATTTCACAATTGTCAATTTCAATATCATATGCCGATTGAATCCCTCTTGAGTTGGGCAAACCGTAGGAGCTGTCTCTGATTTCCGGATCCGGCCCGCGTAGACGGAGACCGGTAATCCGGATACCTGGACCATCCGTTAAAAACATTATGACTGAATCAAAATCATCGTAGTGAATCAACGCCCCTTGGGAGCCGGGTTTACTTCGGCCGCCGGCCAGAGTCACTCCCGCTGGGATAATCGCTGCTACCGCCGTATCTACCGGAATAACGATCGCCACTTCCCCAGTCAGGTCTATATCGGAATTGTCAGCTACGTAAATCACCTGGCCGGATGTAGCCTGGCTCAGGGCGTTCAGCAGTTCTGTCTTATTGCTGACAAAATAGTCGTACTGATCCACTAGTCGAGAATAACCATAATCCCCACCGATAGGCTCACCGGTGGGATTGGCCTCCGCTCCGAAACGCTCGGTATGCCAATTTTCGGATAGAACGGCATAATCAATTAGATCGACACTATAATCGTTATTAAAGTCAGCACTGTTTCCCTGTAAAATCGGACTTTGTAAAAACTGGTCGGCCAGTACACACAAGTCCTCCAGGTCGATGTCACAATTCCGGTCCGCATCACCGGGCGCCAGCCGTACTGAATCGGAAGATACTGTGATTGCTAGGTCATCAATATAGAGATACTCATTGGTGTCTATCCCGTGGGTGTCAATCTTGATGTGGAAGTCTTCGTTGAAGAAGGTCGCTTGCACACCCGTGTTATAAACGGTGTGGCTAAAGCTCAACCAGGTGTTCTCCTGATCACTGCCGATTTCGTCAATCTCAATGTAGTCGCTGCCATTGTAATATTGGATGGATACCTCATCGTCAACATCAATTCCGACTATGTAATATTTGAACGTAACCGTTGCCCGCATACGTCCAGTAATATCAAGATGAGAAGATAACAAATCGAGAGAGTTCTCATCAGCACAAACCGAATAGATACCGGAGTAAGATTGGCTGGCCGATAGAGTCCAGTTAGTGATCCACCAGCCCAAACCACTTTCAAAATCATCCTCGAACAACGTAGCAGGCGGCTGGGGCACGAGAGTTTCCTCGCCTGAGACCTCAATCCAGTCACATCGCCAAATAGTGTTCCCGTACACATCGATTCCAACATGGTTATAATCATACACGTCAATGTACTCACTAACCAGGATTCTGGTATTAGTCGGATTAGATTCACTAGTCAGGGTAAAAGCAAAGGTGTTACCGTCGTCGGTGATTTCAAAAAACAGCCACTCGTCCAGCGACACCGGATTGGGCAGTGAACCCACAACGGGGAATTCCCATTCGTCAGTATTGTTAAACCTGCCGACCTGCATAACGTTGCCACCGGGCCAGAAACGTCCCATGATACCCTGGCTTCTGAAACCGGCCCACCCCCGAGTGTGTTTCGCACGGGTACAAAACTGAATACTGTTACCCAGCGACAGGGATACTTGCACTCGCCCGCTGACGGTTACCGGATGTTCAGGAGAAGGGATAAATTCCTTCAGGGAAGAAAGCCACATCTTGCCGTTAACAGCGCTACCGGAGTCCATTTCCAACAGACCATTCTGGATGCGATACACTTCAATACTGTCTAAGTGTTCCAGCCAGACATTGGGATCAACGCCTTCGCCATTAAAATCATCGCGGAAACCGGCGTATAGACAGCCCGTGCTAAATACTGGAAAAAGCAGAAGAAAAAATGCAACTATGGTCTTTTTATTCATAAATGATTAATTCTCCGACTCAAAATATGGTTGCCCGGATTTAAACATATCCAAGTGTGATTTGATATGATGTGCCGCTTTTTCCAGTCCGGCAGAAGAAGCAATATCGAGCGCGTTTTGGGCGATTTCAACGGCCTTTGTGAAGTTACCTTCAGCGGCATAAGCTGCTGCCAGGGTATCGAGAGACTGTGGATCTTTGAAATCACGCAGTTCACAGGACCGTTGAGCTAGCTGGACAGCTTCTTTGGGATTGCGGACCTTGGAATCTTCACTGGTTGCTTTGATCCAGGCAAGATAATTCAGGACTTCCGGCCAATCGGAGCGTAATTTTAGTGCTTGCTGCCAATATTCCACGGCCTGTGAAATCTCGCCCTGCTGTTTGCAAATTTTTGCTAGAGTATCAAGTACCTCAGGCTGGTCCGGTTTTAGACTTTGCGATTGAATCAGGTGATCAAACGCCTCATTAGCTTTTTTTTGTTTAAAAAGCAATTCGGCCAAACGGTTATGCACCATGTATTTGTCTGTTTCAAACTGCAAAAGTTTTTCGTATTGTTTTATGGCTTCTTCTAATCGGCCTTGCTGAGAAAGTGCCTGTGCCAGACTAAAGCGGGCTATGTTGAAATCCGGATTCAATTTAAGAGTTTTCTGGAAGTATTCAATCGCTGGTGTTACTTTCTGCTGCTGAACGAGTAAAATCCCAAAGTTAAAAAATGCCTGATAACCGTTCTCCCCGGCAAGTTCTGCTATCTTTTCGACATACTGATGCGCTTCATCAATTTGGTTGAGAATAACCATTAACCGAAGAAGATTGAAATGAGTTTCTTTGTTTCCGGGATAGATTTCAAAAGATTTCTTGAAATACGTTATGGCTTGGTCATACTTTTCAACCTGAGCGAATGTTGCTCCTAAATTGTTGCATAATGTAGCGCTTACCGTACCAATTTCAACGGCTTTTTCAAAATATATTATTGCTTCTTCCAATTGGCCTGATTCCACCAGGGTCATGCTAAGCTCGTTGAGGGCTTCAACATTTTCAGAATTATAGAGCAGTACTTTTTTCCAATGTGAAATCGCTTCAGGGATTTTGTTTTCCAGTTTAGCTATTCTTCCTAAATGAAAATATACCTGATATAAATAGGATTTATTTTGCAAAATCTTCGAACAATATGAACGAGCCAGGTCGTATTTTTCTTTGTTAATAAGGTCAGGTATTGAAGCATATAGAGTGTGATATTCTATAAAATCCTTGGGGTCGTCTTTGTTCGAGTCGAATTTAATTATTTTGGCAGCGCCACCTACATATCCAAGCGTTCGAAGTCTTTCGAAGGCTTCGGTGTCTAACTGAGAATCAATTTCTGCAAATTCTTGCGTCTCTGCTGTTAGAATTTGTTTTAAGCAGTCCTGCAGGATATGTGCCCGCTGTGATTGTGAGTGTATGAGGTTATTATTTTCCCCGGGGTCTTCGCTAAGGTTATATAATTCTGGTCGTGTTGTTTCAATGTATTTGAAGTTGTTATCAGTTATCACTCCCAGCACGGGATTCATATTAATACTATACTTTGTGGGGTACAGGCTTTCGCAATACAAATATATATGTTTAGTTAATGGTTGTTTTTTGTGGAAATGACCCGACAAATCTATTCCCTGAACTTTGGGGGGATTTTCGATATCCAATAAACTGCAAATCGTGGGGACAATATCAATCAGACCAACCATATCCTTAACTCTCGTAGGAGTTTTCCAGCCGGGAAGCGTAAAAATCAATGGTACTTTCAAAGCGGACTGATAAATAAAATAGCCATGCGTAGATTCGTTGTGTTCTCCCAGCATTTCACCGTGATCGCCGGTAACAATGATCAAAGTTGAATCGTACAATCCCAACTTTTTTAGTTTTTCAATAACCTGTCCGATGCAATGGTCAACATAGGCGATTTCGCCAGCATATAAATCTTTTGAATAGGTTTGAGAAAACGGCTCCGGTGGATGGTAAGGATTGTGCGGGTCATAATAATGAAGAAACAAAAAAAATCTGTCATCTTTATTTTTGTTAAGCCAATCAAGTGCAACACGGCTGACTTCCTCGGCTTTGCGTTCAACGATGGAAATCGCTCGGTGTTTTTCTTCAAAGTCATCGTTATACGTCTCAAAGCCTTGGTTCAAACCTGTCCGAGAATCAAGAACAAAAGCACTGATAATTGAACCAGTGGTAAAACCGTCGTCTTTTAGGATTTCAGCAATAGTTACCAGAGATTCATCCAGACCGTAATCATGATTGTCGTGGATGCCGTGATAGGGGGGAATAGTGCCGGAGAGCATGGAAATATGAGCTGGTAAAGTCAGAGGCACTGGAGAATAACAATTTTCAAATAGAATACCCTGGCTAGCTAAAGCGTCAATATTGGGAGTGGTCTGAAGAGGATAGCCATAGCAACTGAGACGATCGGCCCGGCAGGTGTCTATGCTTATGAGGATGACGTTGCGAATTTCTTTTGATATAAGCTTGGTACGACAAATAAACTGTAACGAGGCAGCCAAGATAATCAAAACCAAAATCAAGAACGAAACTGAAACCAAAACTCTTTTCGAAAAAAGTTGCATGAAAATTTCCTTCAAGCAGGTGGTATGAAGCTTCTATAAATTAGTATGTATTTCGGAAACAGTGTTTATCATTCCCGAGCAAGTAGGAATTCATTAT
Source organism: Sedimentisphaerales bacterium (assembly GCA_016934515.1). Taxonomy (GTDB): domain Bacteria; phylum Planctomycetota; class Phycisphaerae; order Sedimentisphaerales; family SM23-30; genus JAFGSR01. The sequence goes on along the minus strand of JAFGSR010000198.1, from coordinate 10,642 downwards.
ATTGCTCTGGATACCTATTTCGCAGGTATGAAATCGTAGAATTTTACTTTCCGCAACAGGAACGAATTAATATTTTTCACCTGTTATTGAGTAGTGAACTTTCGCGCTTTTTAGGCAACAATTCCCAATGAGTTATCATTAAAAATATACCGAGCAGCTGTGGTGCATTAAAAAGTGCGAAAGTATACTGAGTAGCTAAACAACTATTTATTCTTAAAGTTGCATTGTAATGTCACATTGCTGCATCATTAATAGTAATGGCTTTCTCTGGAATTTATCCAGTTGAGAAGACATAAGGAAAAATAGAAACTTTTATTTTAACCGAATCAGCAAACACAGGCAAAGCATGGACATCAATAACCATTCGGCTTGATCGCGGTCGAGTGGCAATGCCTAATATACATGACGCTTTCCGATTTTTCTTAGATAACATTTTCAAAGTTTTAAACTTTACATCTATGGGGCTATGTATTTCCCCTGACTGGCGTCAAATTTGACCGTAGGGACATTGGGGGGAAAATAAGCTTCTAGGCATTCTTTCATAGGTTCGGGATACATCGCCACGCGTATTGTACCCCAGGTCTGCTGATTACCGGTCATATAGAAAATATAGGTATTACCCTCATATTCGAACAAGTCGGCATCAGTGGCGTTAATTCCATCGCCCGCAACCGGATCTATCATCGGATATTTCGTGGGACTCAATTCCCAGGTGACCAGGTCTTTTGAGCGCATTATACAGGTAAAGTACATACTCGCCGGTAAATGAAACTCATAATCCGAGACCGGCCAACCTGTGCGATGAGTGCCGAAGATGTTGTAATAGTAAGGGGCGATATAGCGGATGGCTGGGTTACCAATTACCGTATGATTCACCAGGTCGGCAAAGATTAAATCTGGTATCTTTTCCCAATGCCACAGATCTTTGGAGCGGGCCAGCTTAAAACACCACTGAAAAGGTAAATTGCTGTCGTATCCCATGATATAACCATGGGGACCTTTGCAAACTGATGTATTGAAAAGGTGTTCCCCGCCATCACGAGTAATGACCAGTTCATCCTGCCACGTTTGCAGGTCGGTGGACCAGAAGTGGTAAACGTCTTTGGTCCACTCCGTACAGGTGTTTTCCGTAGCATAAACATGTATCATATCGCCCTCAACAAAGGCACTTACAAAGCGAAAGCCATACCCGAACCTGGCAACTTCGTCGCCCGTGCGTATATCCTCGATAAAAAGATAACAGTCCGGGCCGCATGTCGCGGCGCCAAAAAGCCCATCGAAGTTTTGAACCAGCAGAGGACGGGAGTTGAACATTACAGGTGTGCATTCCTTGCTGCCAGGATCGAAGTTAGCGGGTAGGCGTATAAGTTCGGGATTGTCGGGTCGGGGATCAGGTGGAATTTGCGACGGAAGACATCTCTCAACATTCGGCAAAGTACAATCCAGGAACTGCCTCGCCATCAAAGCAAAGTCTGCAAAATCGACATTGCAGTCCCGATCAAAATCCGCTTCGAGAGTTACTCTATTGTCAGAGCAGTCATTATCAGCAATACTGACTGTGGGATTATATTCAATAGTCGCTCCAATCCATTTTACTTGATCAGATGTTGGCGGTGTTATAGGCTCTGAAATCTGAAAATCAAGCCAGTCCACATATTGGCCTTCAACGTTACAGCCTATCATTAAATAATCGCCATAGTCAATGTCAGCTATACCGTTGGCGGTTACTTGCATATAATTGGCCGGAGTGCTCATATCTTCCACAAGCAGCACAATGCTCGACCCCAAGTCGGTAAGTGTAAATTTGTAAACACCTTCCAAATCAAAGCTCGGCATACCATAAGGACCGCTGGAGGCCAGACATGTCCACGCCCCGCCCGTGTCATCGTTGTGATATATCGAAGGGGTAAACCCGCTATCTATCCCGCTCGGACGAAAGACGCAAAGAATCCCCGCCGGTGCATCTGCAAAGTATGGAACACTTGCAGTACCGGCGGTGCGGGCAAAAATAGTTAGTTCTGAAACGCGTTGTAAATCAACCGTAGTTGTAGCTTCGTAAACCGGATAAGCACTAAGATCAAAGGGTACCACCGCCCACGGTTTTTCCGCCGTCCTCAAAACACCGCCCTGATCAGTCGTTTCTTCCGACAAATAATTAGAATTTGCAAAACCATCCCAGGTCAAGACGCCGTCCTCAAAATCATCGGAGAATAATGTGTTGGCAGGGCCAAGATTAATGGAAATCGAATGAGAAATAAATCCCGTGTCCGGATCCTCTTCTCCGGCCGTATCGTCCACAGCCGTTACGGTAACCGTTTGAGGAGCATCCCAATTATCACTGTTGAAAACTAGCGAACAGGGATCCACGGTGGTCTGACCATCAGTGGTAATATCAACCTGAAGCGTGGAGGGCGTACCAGGCTCCTGCTTGAGTGAGACAATGTAGGTGTCCGAGGTGGGGCCCTGTTCAGAAACTTCCAGTCCACAAGGATCGAGCGTATCGATTTCCACCACGTACTGCGGTTGAACAATAGTTACGTGAACAGTAGAATTTGTTAGGTAGGAAGAAGTCCAGTAAACCGCCTGGGGATCGCAGGGATCGGGTGAGTAACCACTATCGACATAAACCAGCGAGTGATGCAGTGTAAGGGTTTCACTGCCGGTATCATCAACAGCAGTAACAGTTACGGTTACAGGTGTGGCCCAGTTAGCTGAGGTAAAAAGGATATCCAAAGCGTTGTTCGGATCAAACGTACCCGGATTACTGGGGTCAACCTCAATCTGCCCCTCCAGATCATCAACATCGAGGAATACCCTGACACCGGGGAAACTGGGATTAGTGGGCGGGGCTTTGGTGATGGTGATGAGATAAGTATCGGGGGCACCGCCTTTTCTAACTTCGATACCATCACCGGTGTTAATGTTGCCGACTGAACCGCCGGCCGAACCGATATTAAGATCATCAATACCTCCCATGCCGGGTGCAAAGTTGCCCGATACTGCGACCTTGTCGCCGTAAAAAACGGTAGGAGTTACACCATCGGCAAGCGTCGTTATATTAATGTTGGTGTAAATATGTCCCTTATTGGCTGGATTGGCCGCTTCCTGGACCCAGGTGTCGATCGTGCCGTCACCGTTATCGACAACATGCAGCTCATAGTCGGTTGAAGCACTGAAACCGGCAGGATTGACCATCCCGCTTTGCTCAAGGTATATAGTTGACCAGGTAGCCCCAGCCTTCCATTCCTGTAAAACGTACATCCAGCCTTGTTGTGGCAGATATTCCACTATAATGCCGGCCAGGGCGCCGGCAAAGTTTGGCGCTCCGTACGACCCATCAGCACCCATAACGTAAGCCGCCACAGACCACACGCCGGTGTCTCCGCCAAAGTTGAACGTGGTATGCCCGCTAAAGTCCGCATAGTCACCATTGGCTATAAAACCAGAATCCAAATAATCAGTCCACAGAACGCCGCCGCTAACGACAGGCGCAGCGTTTTCGGATGGGCCGTACACGATTCCATCAAGATTACCCGCGTCCTCGAAATCTTCATAGTACGCCGAAGCTGATGCTACACACATCATTAACACCCAAAAACTTGTCAATGAAATCTTACGCATTACATCTCCTTGCTTTACTCAGTAGTCAAATGGGCCCATTTGACCTTGTCGGATTCTTACTTTATCCGGCAATGCAGCAAGGCCAAACCGGCACGATGGTCCATCATAACCTTTCAATAATTACCTGTATATTCATTATATCAATATTTATTAAGCCAAATGTTCGAAAATTTAGATAAATCTAAAAGATCTACATCGCCATCGTCATTTAAATCAGCGTAATCACAAGAGCCACATTCAGTCATCAGCCATTTGTTAGCTAAAGAAGCAAAATCAAGGAAATCAATATCACCGTCCGGCTCAAAATCGCCTCGGTTAATCCTTCGCATAATGGCATCTCGCCATCTCTCTGCATGTATCTGCAAACCGGCAGCATTGAAATGGGCCCCGTCATGACGATAGGTTAAATCTAAATTATCTGTGTAAGGACCCTCAAAAGCTGCGGGCACTGTATCGGTAACAAGCCGCTGACCATCATTAACCGCTTGAACAGCTAAGGGGTCAAACGGAGGAACAAAATATTGCCAACCGACAATTGCAATACCCCACGGAATCTGCCAGCCGGCATATTGACGAGTTGCATTAATAATAGTAGTCAACCTGTCAGCATAAACTAACGCGGGCGTTTCAACGCTGGGCTGGCCATCACTTTCACCCTGATGCCATAAAACAGCCCTTACGCCATTCGCTCCTGCGGCATCAATGCCCATCTCAAGCTTATAGTAATGATTGTTATTCGACGGCAGCCACTCATAAACGGCACTACCGCCATATCCTGTCGTAATAAACGCTACAGGCATATCTAGCTCTGTTACAAGCATGTCACCCAGTCTTGACCAAGGTGAGCCACCTGTGCCACCAAATCCCAGTGAAGGCTGAGGGTCTGCCGCATGCTGCCAATTACCGGTCCACGCCCATGCAGAAACCCTGTCTTCAGTTGGCGTCATCGCTGGATAACCAAAACTGCAGGAGTTAGATTGCCCGGAAGTTATAAATACTTCTCCTACGCCTATCTTCTCCGCAAAACCATATTGAACTTGAAAACCACCGGATAAAGCACGAACCTCTATATCGTACCATCCTCCCGCTGGTACAGTAATGGTATCACTAAAACTACCACTACTATAATTCACATCCTCCCAGGGCCCCGAAACAGAGGGTTCACTCTCGAGAACATACCTGGCTTGTATACTATCAAGCCCAGAACTCTGAGCATAAGTGCCCGAAACGGGTACAATAGCAATATTAGAATCATTCCTCTGATACACAGCTCTGACCTTGGGCTCTTCAACCTCTATCGAATCAATTACTGTAACATAGACAGTGGAATTCGAGAGGTACGGAGAAGTCCAGCAATCCGCCTGAGGGTCGTAGGGATCGGGTGAGTAGCCACTATCGACATAAACCAGCGAGTGATACAGTGTAAGGATTTCACTACCGGTATCATCAACAGCGGTAACAGTTACGGTTACGGGTGCGGACCAGTTAGCTGAGGTAAAGAGGATATCCAAAGCGTTGTTCGGATCAAACGTACCCGGATTACTGGGATCAACCTCAATCTGTCCCTCCAGATCATCAACATCGAGAAATACTCTGACACCGGGGAAGCTGGGATTAGTGGGCGGGGCTTCGGTAATGGTGATGATATAAGTATCGGTGGTACCGCCTTTTCTTACTTCGATACCACCGGTGTTAATATTGCCGACCGAACCGACGGCCGAACCGATATTAAAATCCTTAATACCGCCCACGCCGGGTGCAAAGCCTCCCGTAGCCGCAACCTTGTCGCCGTAAAATGTTGCACCGCTTATATCAATGTTGGTGTAAACATGTCCCTTATTGGCTGGATTGGCTGCTTCCTGGACCCAGGCGTCGAGCGTGCCGTCACCGTTATCGACAACATGGAGCTCATAGTCGGTTGAAGCACTGAAACCGGCAGGATTGACCATCCCGCTTTGCTCTAGGTATACCGTTGACCAGGTAGCCCCAGCCTTCCATTCCTGTAAAACGTACATCCAGCCTTTTTGGGGCAGATACTGTACCATAACGCCGGCCAGAGCGCCGGCAAAGTTTGGCGGACCGGACGACCCATCAGCACCAATAACGTAAACCGCCTCGTTCCACTCGTAGGTATCTCCGCCAAAGTTGAACGTTATATAACCGCTAAAGTCCGCATAGTCGCCATTGGCCAGAAATCCGGAATCCACATAATCAGTGTTCAAAATGCCGCCGCTAACGACTGGATCAGCGGTGCTGGGATCGTATGAACCGTATAAGGTCCCATCAAGATTACCCGCGTCCTCGAAATCTTCATAGTAAGCCGACGTCGAAGCCATACACATCATTAACACCAAAATACTTGTCAATAAAAGCTTACTCATCAAAAATTATCCTTTTCATTATATTAATATTGATTAAGCCAAATGTGCGAAAAATCAGATAGATCTAAAAGATCTACATCACCATCGTCATTTAAATCAGCGTAATCACAAGAACCACAATCAGTCATCAGCCATTTGTTAGCTAAAGAAGCAAAATCAAGGAAATCAATATCACCGTCCGGTTCAAAATCACCTCGGTTAATCCTTCGCAAAATAGGTGATTTCCATCTTAAAGCATGTTCATTCTCGCCAGCATCATTAAAGTGGACACTGTCAGCTTGCCTGTAAATACCTATACCTATTAAATCATCTGTATATGGACCTTCAAAGACGGCGGGCACTGTATCGGTAACGTATAGCTGGGCATCGTTTATAGCCTGTACATAAGCTGGAACATAATAAGCATCTCCAGGATAAGCGGCTATAGCAATACCCCACGGAACCTGCCAATCCGCATACTGTCTCATAGCATTAATGACGACAGTAAGACTTTGAACATAATCTAATGTTGAAGTATGTTCATAAGAATCTTGTTCACCCTGATGCCACAAAACAGCCCTGACACCATTCGTTCCTGCGGCGTCTAAAGCTTGCTCAAGACGCGGGTACAATTGTTTGGGTGAAGTAGGCAGCCATTCGGATACCATACTGCCAGCATATCCTGTCGTAATAAACGCGATAGGAATATTAAGGTCTGCGACAAGCAATGATCCTAACCGGGACCAAGCAGAACCACCCAATCCTCCGTAATCTACAGTTAGTGTTGGTTGAGGATCCGCTGCATGCTGCCAACCATCATTCCAGGTCCACGCTGAAATTATATCTTCAGAAGGGGTAAATTTTACATCACAGGAATTAACAGAGTTAGATTGGCCCGAAGTTATGAAAACTTCTCCTACTCCTACCTTCTCGACCACAGTGCCATAGACCTGATTCTGGCCTGACAAAGCACGTATTTCAATATCGTACCATCCTCCCGCAGGAACAACAATGGTATCACTAAAACTACCACTACTAAAATTCACCTCCTCCCATGACCCCGAAACAGAGGAGTTACTCTTGAGAACATACCTGGCTTGCATACTATCAAACACTGGACTTTGAACATAAGTACCCGAAACAGGCACAAAAGCAATATTAGAATCATTCCTCTGATACACAGCTCTGAACTTGGGCTCTTCAACCTCGATCGCATCAATTACCTTAACATCGATAGTTGAATTCACGAGGTACGGAGAAGTCCAGCAATCCGCCTGAGGGTCGGACGGATCGGGTGAGTAACCACTATCGACATAAACCAGCGAGTGATGCAGTGTAAGGGTTTCACTGCCGGTATCATCAACGGCAGTAACACTTACGGTTACAGGTGTGGACCAGTTAGCTGAAGTAAAGAGGATATCCAAAGCGTTGTTCGGATCAAACGTACCCGGATTACTGGGGTCAACCTCAATCTGTCCCTCCAGATCATCAACATCGAGAAATACTCTGACACCGGGAAAACTGGGATTAGTGGGCGGGGCTTCGGTGATGGTGATGAGATAAGTATCGGGGGCGCTGCCTTTTCTAACTTCGATACCATCACCGGTGTTAATGTTGCCGACCAAGCCATTGGCCGAACCGATATTGAGATCATCAATACCGCCCACGCCAGGTGTAAAGTTGCCCGATACTGCAACTTTGTTGCCGTAAAATGTTGCGCCGCTTATATCAATGTTGGTGTAAACATGTCCCTTATTGGCTGGATTGGCTGCTTCCTGGACCCAGGTGGTGATTGTGCCGTCACCGTTATAGACAACATGGAGTTCATAGTCGGTTGAAGCACTGTAACCGGCGGGATTGACCATCCCGCTTTGCTCCAGGTATATAGTTGACCAGGTAGCCCCAGTGTTCCATTCCTGTAGAATGTACATCCAACCTTGTTGTGGCAGATATTCCACCAAAATGCCGGACAAGGCGCCGACAAAGTTTGGCGATCCGTACGACCCATCAGCACCCATAATGTAAGCCGCTGTGGCCCACAAGGTATTGTCTCCGCCAAAGTTGAACGTCATATAACCGCTAAAATCCGCGTAGTCGCCATTGGCCAGAAATCCAGAATCCACATAATCAGTGTTCAAAAAGCCGCCGCTAACGACAGGCGGTGCATTGTCGGTTGGTCCGTACAGGCTTCCATCAAGACTGCCCGCATCCTCGAAATCTTCATAGTAAGCCGACGTCGAAGCTACACACATCATTAACACCAAAATACTTGTCAATGATATTTTACTCATTATATCTCCTCGCTTTACTCATCAGTCTGGGATCCTTTAACCTTATCAACCGCTACTTACTTTCTCCGGCGGTGCAGCAACGCCAAACCTGCAGGATGGACCATCATAATCTTTCGATAATTACCCATATATTCATTATATCAAATTTGATTAAGCCAAATTTACGAAAAATCAGATCTATCTAAAAAATCAACATCGCTATCATCGTTTAAACCCGCGTAATCACGAGCAGCAATCGATCTCTAGCCACTTACGAGCAAAATCCGAAAAAACAACAAAATCAACATAACCATCATTTTCAAAATCGTCCCGGTTAATCCTTCGCATAATAGCATTTTGCCATATCTCAGCATGTATCTGCAAACCGGCAGCATTGAAATGGGCCCCGTCATGACAAAAGCTTAAATCTAAAACATCTGTGTAAGGCCCCTCAAAAGCTACGGGTACAGTATCCGTGACAAGCCGCTGACCATCATTAACCGCTTGAACAGCTGCGGGGTCAAACGGATGCTCAAAATATTGCCAACCAACAATTGCAATACTCCACGAAACCTGCCGGCCTGCATATTGACGAGCAACCTTAATAATAGTAGTCAACCTGTCGTTGCCATACAAGTTTCAATATCATCTCTAATTGAAAGAAGAGCCCCGGAAAAATTCCGAGGCTCTCCTTATATTTATCTCAAGTTGCAATCCATCATTTCTATTACTGACAACCGGGCACATTCGGCAAGGTGCAATCCAGCCACTCCGAGGCAAATATAGCAAAGTCGAACAGGTCCACATCGCAGTCGTCATCAAGGTCCGCAACCTTTGTGGTTCTGTCGGCGCGGCAGTCATTGTCGGCGATACTTGCTGTCGGGTTATACATAATTGGAGCGGTAAGCCACTCGATCTCATCAGCAGTTAATGCCTGGCCTTTAGTTACCGTAACCTCTCCAATAGCGGCGCCATCAAAATTTACACCATCAGCCATACTGCCAATGGCAATGTCATCGCCCAGACGGGTATAGCTGGAAATATCAACCCCTTTGGCGCTTAAAAGAACATTAGACGGATTGGCAGCTTCTGTTAATGAAACGTCCATCCGCATGCCATAATCAACAATGGTAATAAGATAATCAGTCGAGGGATCAAGCACCAAACCACCAAATACATTGAGCCATGCATGAGGGCCCCAGGCGCCGTTGACTACATCAGTGATCGCGAACTGTCCGCTACCATTAGCTAACCGCCAGAATATTAGCAGGCTGTTATCTGTAGTCTCGTCATAACCAACCCTGATTCCAGGACCAGTCCACGGATAAGTGTTACCGAGCATATTGAAAACCATCTCTATTTTAGTTGGATCCGAATAAGGTCCTCCGTGAACTATCGAATTCTCCATAAGATCAATATTCCCAACTCCTACAAGATAACCACTGTCGATCTTACTATTGGGATCGATCGTTACATTTAAACCGATCTCATCCTCAAAATCTTCGTAAACCGAAGTAACAGGTACAATTGGTAAATTCAGCAAATGTGTAATAGCTCCTGGGTGAGGATCGTCTTCGCCCGCCGCGTCGTCCACTGCGGTAACCGTTACTGTCTGAGGGATGTTCCAATTGCCGCTGTCGAAAGACAGCGCGGGTGGATTGACAGTTGTCTGACCGTCCGTGGTGATATCCAACATCACCGTACCCGTCGGTTCTCTCTGAAGGACTACCGTATAGTCATCCGTGTTGGCCCCCGGATCCTGCTCGGAGACGTCGATACCGCCCAACTCGTTGATTACGATTTCGTAGCGCTGCTCGTCATCAATGATGTCAACCGTGACGTCCCCATTTTCTATAGAAGCATATGCATAGTTGGGATCTGCCACGTTTGGATCTGTCAATGATATTACATTATCATCGGGATCCAGCAACGTCAAAGAATGAATTATATACACCGTACGATCTCCCTGAGGATCAGAGTCGTCTTTTGCGGTAACAGTGACCGTCTGGGGGGTTTGCCAGTTGGCGGCCGTGAAGATGACATCCACAGTATTAGCATTGGGATCGACGGTGATCTGAGCATTAGGGTACTCCATGGCCAGCTTCACGCCTTCGATACTATCACTGTCCAGATCGGCGGGTGGGGAATAATTCATGCTGATGACGTAGGTATCGCTATGTCCGGCGCCTGCGGCTTCGGTCACTTCCACTCCGTCGCCGACGTCAATTGCTGCCACCGGAGAAGACTTTGCTCCAATAACAAAATCCTTAATACCGCCCACGCCGGGTGCAAAGCCTCCCGTAGCCGCGACCTTGTCGCCGTAAAATGTTGCGCCGCTTATATCAATGTCTTCATAAACATGTCCCTTATTGGCTGGATTGGCTGCTTCCT
>JAFGSR010000197.1 GCA_016934515.1 Sedimentisphaerales bacterium | reverse complement strand
GACGATTTTTATTACATTGCCGGAAGTTCGAGAGATTTTCAACGCTCAGCATCGCTGCCTGAGCAAACTTTTGACGCAGGCGTCTTTTTAGTGATTAGAAAGGAAATTTTCCTCACAAACGTTACATTTTTGCCTTCCGGGCGTCCTAATGGGTGAAACCCGACAAAAAAGGATGCCCAAATGTCTATAAAACGAGAAAATAACGATAATTTGCCCCAGGATCACACCCACGACGCCGTTGCCCTGGTGGAGGGCTTGCTCAATGAAGCTGTCATCTCCGCCGCCAGCGACATCCATTTTGAACCCACCAAATCCGCCCTGATCGTCAAATTCCGGCTCGACGGCGAACTGAAAATCATCGACGAACTCCCTAAGTCTATATCTGACACGGTGATATCTCGCCTGAAGGTGCTCGGCGGCCTGTTAACCTATCGCAACGACATTCCCCAGGAAGGCCGAATCATGTTCCAGCCCGACAGCCAAATCGACCTGATCGATCAACGCCTGGCCATTTTCCCCACCATCCATGGCCAACGAGCCGTCGTCAGGTTGTTTTACGAAGAAGCCGGCCTGGCTGACCTGAAAGAACTGGGTTTTTCCGATTATATTTACGAAATTCTGTCAAAAATCGCCGATTTGCCCCAGGGCGTGCTTCTGCTGACCGGACCCGCCGGCAGCGGCAAAAGCACCACCCTGGCTGCGATTTTACGCTACATCAACCGAAAATACCCCGGCAAAAGCATCGTCACCCTCGAAGATCCCGTCGAAAGGCACATCGACAAAGTTACCCAGGTCCAGATCGACCCCCACGGCAAAATGACCTTCCCCACCGCTTTGCGGTCCCTGCTGCGGCAGGACCCCCAGGTACTCATGATCGGTGAAATCCGCGATGCCGAAACCGCCCGCATCGCCATCGAAGCAGGTCTTACCGGACACCTGCTCTTGAGCACCCTGCACAGCGGCACCCCCGCCGGAGCACTGTTACGCTTGCTGGAAATGGGCATCGAACCCTACCAGATAACTTCCAGCATCCTGGCGGTGCTCAACCAGAGACTGCTGCGAAAACTTTGCGAAAAATGCAAAACCAAACCATCCCCATCCGCACACTACCAACCCGTTGGCTGTACTGATTGCCTCCAGACCGGCTACAAAGGCCGCATGTTGATTGCCGAAATCGTCCAACTCGACGGCCAACTCCGCCAAGCCGTTCTCGAAAAAGCCGACCTTGACCAACTCGAAAACATCCTCACCAGCCGCGGACACATGACCCTCTACCACGACGGCCAACGGCTAATACAAAACGGCATAACCACTGACCAGGAACTTGCCCGCGTCTGTGGAACAATAAAACCGTAATTCTCAAAGGAAGCGATCATGTCAATTTTCGAATACCAGGCACTTAATCCCAACGGCCGGCTGATGACCGGTACTCTCGAAGCCGCCGACCGCGACCAGGCCGCCGATCTGCTGGGCCAAATGAAACTGACCGTCAACAGCCTGGAAAAATCACGCCCCGCCAAACCCAAAACCACCATCGGCCGCTCCGAATTCCTCCTGTTCAACCAGCAGCTCGCCTCCCTTACCAAAACCGGCATCCCCCTGGAAAAAGGTCTCCGCGAACTTGCCGCCGACACCGTTTCAAAATCCATGCGCAAACTCATCGCCAACCTCGTCGATAAACTCGAATCCGGCGCACCCCTCGAAGACGCCTTCGAACAATCCAGCAAAAACTTCCCCCCCCTCTACCGCCACATCATCCAGGCCGGCATCAAAACCGGACGCCTCAACGAAATGCTCACCAGCCTCAACCGGCACCTCGAAATGGCCAACCAGACCAGAAGAATCATTTTCGAAGCCCTCTGTTATCCGCTCGTTGTACTGGTCCTGGCGTTTGCCGTAATCAGCTTCCTGTTCATCGGAATTATCCCGCAATTCGAAACTATCTATTTAGACTTTGGCATCGATTTGCCGTCTATCACCATGTTTATGCTTAAATTATCCCGAAACGCCGTCCCTTCCTTAATAAGCATTTCGATTTTCATTGGCTCGGTTATATTTATCTGGAAAATTTTCGCCCTGACCAAACCCACCCGACGCTTCAAGGAATCGCTCCTTCTCGAAATCCCGGTACTGGGCCGACTCTATCACTTTTCCATGTTGAGCCGTTTTGCCGATTCCCTGGCCCTGCTGATCGCCACCGGCTGCGATCTGGCTCAAGCCATGAATATCGCCGCCGGCACCACCGCCTGCGAAACCCTCATCCGTGAAACCGATGCCCTGGGCCAACAACTCCAGGCTGGGGCCAACATTACCGATGCCGGACAGTTCTGCTCCTTTATTCCCAAAATCTTTATCTATTCCATACAGCTCGGCTCCCAGAGAAACGAACTCACCGACAACCTCTACGGTCTGGCCGACATGTACGATCAACAGGTAAATTTTCACCAAACCCGACTGCAATCCTTCCTCCTGCCCTTCATGCTCATTCTCGTCGGTGGGATAGTCGCGTTTATGGTAATAGCGTTGTTTATGCCCATGTTCTCCATGATCCAGCAACTTTCAAATTAAGGATACTCGATAAACTCAAAACTTAATCGACTCTTTGCTGACCTGGCCGCTAAATAATCGACCTTACCAACAAAAATTATGGATACGACACCAATTATATTAATCCTGGGCTTAATTGCCCTGATCTTAATTGTCCTGATATTTTCCATCTATCTGCGTACGAAAAAACCAGCCCTCGTCGTAGTGGGCAGTTTTCTGTTCTCCTTTCTGTCGTATTATCTGGGCAACCTCTATGACAACGTTTTCCTGATAGCCTTTGCCATTGCGCTTTTTGTCGTAACCATCCCGATCACTTTGATATATCAACTTAAAAGTAACCAATCACGAAGGTTTTTCTCCAGTTTGTGCATATTGACCTTGGCTTTTATTTTGCTACCGGTAGTTTTATTTATTATCCCCGGAGGCATTTTTGGTAACATTTTCTTTATCCTGGTGGTAGCCGCCATCATTCGCTTCATCCTCATCTCAAAAGAAAGCGACGCCGGCTATATCATCTCCATCATCAGTTCCGCCATCCGCCAAAACCTGCCTCTGGCCGCTGCCTTGGAGCAGGCCGCCGCCAACCAGACTGACAAACGTTCAAAAATCCTGCAAAACATCGCCCATTGGCTCGAAAAGGGCTTTTCCCTCACCGCCGCCATTAAAGCAGGCTTCCCCAAATGTCCCGCCCACGCCCTCAACCTGATCGCCCTGGCAGAACCGGTCAACCAGCTACCCGCCGCCCTGGTCGCCATCGAAAAAGACCTGATCCAAAAATCCCAAAAGCACCGACAGCTCAATCCTGTACACCCCATTTATCCTCTGGCGGTAATTGCATGGACTTTCATAATTCTCTCCGGAATCATGTATTTTGTGATCCCTAAGTATGAAAAAATATTTATGGATTTCAACGTCGAACTGCCCCTGGTTACCAGATCTATCATCCTGCCTTACTGGGGTATCCAGGGAATATTCTGGCCGTTACTTTTTATATTTGTGTTTATCATCTTGCCCTACTATCTTTATACTAGGTTCAGACCGCGGCGATCCGATAATCCTTATGTTATCTCGATCCTCGGTGATTTCCTCAAATGGCACCTCCCGATTCTACACTGGTTTGAAAAAAATTACTCCCTGGCCCGTGTCATCCAGACCCTCCGCCTGGCCATTAACGCCGGACAACCCATCAACACCGCCATAGCCCACACCCTCAACGCCGACATTAATCATTGCTTTCGTAAACGCCTGAAAATCTGGCACCAGGCCGTCGAAAGTGGCCAAAACATCTCCACTTCCGCCCGACAGGCCGGGTTGGGTTCGGCTCTGGCTTGGGCGTTCGATACTCAGGTCAACCAGGCCAACACCCCCCAAATCCTCGAAATGCTCGATGACTTCTACCGAACCAACTACAGCTACGCCGTCAACCTGGCCCGCTACATCACCTGGCCCTGCATCATCGTCGCCATCGGCACAATGGTCGGCTTGGTTGTTTACGGATTGTTCAAACCACTGGTCGTCTTAATTGAAACTACAATGCAGTTAATCTACACCTGAATACTCGGTTTAAACTAAAAATGACTAACCTCAAAAAAAATCATCAAAACTCCGGCTGGATTTTAACCGAAACCATAGTCGCCCTGGCGGTAATTCTTCTTTTGGTTACCGCCCTGTTGACCAGCTTGCGGGAATTTGGCCGATTTAATCATTACCAACTGGTTCGCTACCGCTGCGTCAATGCAGCGCAAGCCCAACTCGACAGCATCGCCGCCACCGGTTCCGCCCTCACCTCCGATCAAATTCAAAAGCTCTGGCCCGACATCGACATCACCATCAACAAATCCCCCGGCTCCGGATGCTGGCAGGGCTTTACCCTCGTTACCGCCCACGCCCACAGCACCGCCATCGGAAGAAACATCCAAATCGAACTATCCAAATACCTGAAAGAGTAAGGCTTGGAAAAGTAACATGCGTAAAGGATTTTTATTAGTAGAACTACTCAGCGTTTTGGCTGTCATGTTGATCGCCATGGCCATCCTGGGTTACCTGTTTCGCCTGTCCATGCGCGATATTCCCGAAATGAATCAGATTACCCAGGTTAACACCACCCTGCAAACCATGCTGGATCGGATGCGTCTGGATATCAATGACGCCGCCGACCTGCCCGATTCGTTCGGCTCCTATACCAGCGGCCCGGAACTGCTCCTGATCGAAACCTCCAACGGCACCATCGCCTACCAGAAACAACCCGACCGCATCGCCCGCATCGAACTCACCGCCGATCCCTTCCCCCTCGAACCCACCATTATCGAATCCACTACTCCCGAACCAAACGCTGCCCACCCGGTTACCGCCGAACCCAACACTCCCCCCGAATCCACCACCGCCCATCTGCCCCAACAAATCTGGTTCTGCCCCCAGGCCAATGTGCAATGGACCCGCTGGATGAAATATCAAAAAACCTACGCCGTCGAGGTCCACACCAGCATCGATTACACTCTCCAACGCGCCAATCAGAAAAAATTAGCCAACGCCCAGGTCTTCTTCATCGCCGCCTCTGCTGTCAATGCCCCGCAACCTACGGACTAATTACCATGAAACACAAAAAAAATAACGGACTTGTTTTACTGATGGCCATTTTAACCATCCCCCTGGTCGGTGCCGCTCTGCTCCTGCTGATCGTCGGCTCCCGAACCGTCACCGCCGACGCTGACCGAGCCTACCTCAACGCCTGCAACCGCAACCTCACCGACAGCGCCTTGAACTTGTTGCACCACGCTCCGCAAAATGCCCTCCCCCAACTGCCCGACCGAACCATCGCCCTCGATATCGACGCCCTGCAAATCCCTTCCGCCCAATTAACCCTGACTTACCCCGAACCCAACGCACCCACCGATCCGGTCATCTTGAAATCCACCTGTTCCCGCCACCGCCTCCAACGCTCCCTCACCCGCCTGATCTACCCCGCCAATGAACCAACTCAGCCATAATCCCCCGTAGCAGCCAAGAGATTATGAGTCTCACCTTGGTATGTTGCGGATCGCTGGTGGATGGATTATAATCACTCTCAAGACAACGTAGATTCTTTCATGAAAGTTAGTGTTTTTTGATAACCGAGTAAGGAAATTCGATTATTAAAGTTCTGGTGCAGCAATATGCAAAAAGAATCGCTACCTACAAGAGGGTTCTTCATAAAAGAGAGGTTTTCCTTTTGTCCCGGGAATCAGGTTTTTAGTTTAATATTCTTTATGGTGGGTATTTTATTAATTGTTCGCTTAGGGCAGGGAGCGACAAGATTAGATCGTTACTATGCCCATGTGGCCCGGGAAGATGCGTTTGGGGTGATTGCGCCGTGGTATCCGGGCCAGAACGGACAAATCGATGAACGTATCCGGATTGCAGCGGAAGTAATGAAGCGATATCCGTGGGTGGATACCTCAAAAGCGGTGATGGCCGCCCCTGATTTTGTCTATAATTCACACTGGAAAATCGAACCTGACGGCACGATCGTGATTCCTCCGACCAATGACTGGATGTGCGGCGATTTGAGCCAACGGGCCTGGAGTATCATCAAGGGACTCACGGCGCATTACCGTTATACCGGTGATCCGATGGCTTTTGTTTATATTGCTTTGACGGCGGATTATATTCTCGATTACGGTCAGACCGACGCCCAACATCCCTGGCCGGAATTCCCGATCAGCACGCCGACTAAAGGCAAGGCCTATGGCAAATGCGATCCCACGGGCCGGAACCAACTGGATTTGTGTGCCATTATCGGTACGGAAATTCTGCGGGCTTACAAATTGACCGGCAATCCGCGGTACCTTAGTGCGGCAAAACACTGGGGAAATGTTTTCGCGGCCAAGTGTAATTTTGATCCCGAACTTCCACCGTGGAATCGTTACGTCGATCCATCCGTAGTGGGTTGGTCGGACGAGTTAACCGGCAGTACAACGCTGATCCTGGAATTCCTGGACGATCTGATCCGGATGGGGCATACCGGCAAAGATGATATTATCGTAAAGGCACGCGACGCCGGGCGAGCGTATCTGACGGATCAGATGCTGCCCCAATGGCTGGTGAACGATACCTGGGGGAGAAACTACTGGGACTGGGACAACCCGGTTATGTGTGGCATTACGTCCATGTGCGGCGATTATATTTTAAAAAACCGTGCAGTATTCCCGAACTGGAAAACGGATTTACGGAATATTCTATCCTTGATCTTCAACCGGAACAGCGTGGATCCGCAATCGCATGGGGAAGTGTACAATGGGGCATGGGCTTTTCCGGAGTCCTCAACCTGCTGTGGAACTTCCCTTTCCTACAATCAATATACCGCGGCGCCGACATTTATCCGTTTTGGCGTCATTGCCGACGATGAATGGGCACGGGAAATCGGACGTCGGATGATTATCATGGCCACCTATGATAGCCAAGAGAACGGTGTGGTAAGCGACGGTTTGTTCGGCCAAACGGTGGCAACGGGAGAGTGGTCGAATCTGGCCCATCCTTGGCCGTTGTGTCAGTTGATGGAGGTTCTTGCGTGGATGCCGGAGCAATTCGGACCCGGCCGCGAAAATCACATCATGCGCACCACCTCCGTTGTCAACTCGGTTATCTATGATAAAGGCCGGATCCGTTATACGACGTATGATGCGCCCGCTGAAACGCAGGATGTGTTACGGTTGGCATTTAGACCCGATACCATTCGAGCCGATAGCCATCCGTTAGAAATTCGAAGCGATTTGAAGGCCAACGGATATACGCTGAAGCGGTTATCTAACAGCGACTATATCGTCACAATTCGTCACGATGGTTATACAAATATCGAAGTAACCGGTGACGATCCGCAAGAGGTAGTGGAAAATGAAAACCTGAAATACCACGGGAAATGGAACGTGGAGGCGTGTGAGCACGCTCGGGGCGGTACGATCCATACAACCTCGGTGATAGGCGACTCGATGACGGTTTGCTTCCGGGGAAATCAGGTGCGACTGATCGGCCGGGTCGATCCTGCCGGCGGCCGAGCTGATATCTATCTCGATGACGTGAAGCAGAAAACTCGTATTGACTGCTGGAATCCCGCGCCCCGTCATCAGCAGGTCTTGTATTATAACGGTGGGCTGGGGGAGGAAGAACACGAGCTAAAAATTGTATGTCAGGAGAAAAATCCCTTGTCCAAAGGAAATAACCTGTATGTTGACGCCCTACAATTTTCGGCGGCAACCGGCATGAGTGAATTCGGGCAGGGAAGCGGTCCGATGGGTGTACAGCGGATGATCTTCGGTTATCCAAAGCGCAAAGACTATTTCGACAGCCATGGAAATGCATGGCGTCCGGCTACGGAGTTTGTGATCCGGAGCGGCTATGGCTCCGATTCCGTGGAAAAATCCTGGTGGCAAGATCGAAGAAGTATGTATATCGGCAATACCAACGATGAGGAGTTGTTCCGCTATGGAGTTCACGGAAAGGAATTTCAGGTTAACCTTACCGTGGGACCGGGGAGCTATTATGTCAAGCTGATGTTTGCCGATACGCCGCTGCATTGGTTCCTCGAACGGGATAAGGATGGTCATCGTGTCCTCCACACAGTTTCAGCTGAGATTAATGGTGTCAAGGTGATGCGGGAGGTCAATATCTCGGAAGCGGCTGGAGGGATGTTCAGGGCGATTTCTTTCACTTTTCCCGATATCGAACCGCAGCATGGGATTATTAATATTCGCCTCCAGGGGAATAACGACGGCGAAGCAATCCTGCAAGCGCTGGAAGTGGGTCCTTATGATGGCTAACCAACTGCTTCGTATCTTGGCACCGGGTGAGGAGCAGGTGAGTATCAGGTTGGATATTTTTTTCGCTTTCAGTTGCGGGGGGATTTCTGGCTAAGGTCGTCATGCTCAGGGGCCAACTTTTGATTATCAATCCAATAGCCAGGTTAACAAAAACTGCAACTCATAGATCCGCATAAGCAACACGTTAAGCTACGCCGGCAACACGTAAAGCTGCGCCGGAAAAATCGCACATTAATAAAGCAGATATTTTTTTCGGATTTCCAAAAATGAAGCCAAATCACTTTGCCTTTTCCTTTTCAACTCTTCCAATGAAGTTTGGTTCACAATAGCTTGGCGAATCTCGGAACTGCCGCATAGTCGATCAAAGTGCCGCGTTTTCCACTCAAACTTTTTTGGGTACATCTGATAGATGGCATTGACAATCTGAATCCCGCTCCAGTACGGCTCAAGCAGGTTCCGATCAGTAACGTCAATTCGACAGCCAAAACATTCTACATTTTGGTGTTTTGACATGGTCGGCGTAAATGATGCCGGCCCAAACTTGACACCTGGCAATGCCAAAGCATTCAGGTTAGCCGTCAATTCTTCCGCGTTGATCCAGGGAGCACCAAATTGCAAAAAAGGCGAACTGGTCCCGCGCCCTTCGGAAAGATTGGTTCCTTCCAAAAGACACAGCCCCGGGTAAATGGTCGCGGTTTCGAGATCAGGCATATTCGGCGATGTCTTTATAAAATCCAATCCCGTCTGCTTGTACCAAAGTTCCCTCTTCCAGCCTTTCATGGGAACAACTGTCAACTTAGCCTTAATCCCGTTCTTCAGCCAGCCCTGACTATTGAACATCCTGGCCAATTCTCCCACCGTCATACCATGCCGAACGGGAATCGGATACAGCCCGACAAAAGTAGAGTATTCAGGCTCCAGAATATTACCTTCCACATTCACACCGTTAAGGGGATTGGGACGGTCCAATACCACAAATTCCTTACCCATCTCCGCCGCCGCTTCCATGGCCAATGACATCGTATAAACATAAGTATAAAAACGCGCACCGATATCCTGGATGTCAAAAACCAACACATCGACATTCTTCAGCATCTCCGCCGTCGGTTTCAAATGTTTGCCGTACAAACTGTAAATCGGCACTCCCAGGAGCGGATCTTTTTGATCCTCTATATGTATCGCATCTTCCGCCAAACCGTATATGCCGTGCTCCGGACCAAAAAGCGCCGTTACCTTCGTGTCTTTCATGTCGGCAAAGACCTGGGCAATATGTTTGCCGCTCCTGGTGTATGCGGTATGATTGGTTATTATCCCCACCCGTTTTCCCCGGAACAAATTCGCATAAGCGCTAATCTTATCCAGTCCGGTCTGGACGGATAGTTCACGGAAGACAATTTCAGTAATTCTGTCCCGCAAAGGATTGATTGTGCCTTTGTCTTCGGGATGCACTCGATTGGCCAACAGAATAATGAAAATATTTTTAATCGGATCACACAACAGATATGTTCCCGTATAACCTTTGTGAGCAAAAGCCGGGTCGGAAGCGTACATGTTGGAACTGATATGAAACCCACAACTGTGCCCCGGTATCTGGGCGGCGGTTAAAAGATTAACCGCATTGGCACTGAGGATTTTTACATTTTTGTACGTGCCGTGGTTCAGCAACATGCGGCAATAAATTGAAAGATCATAGGCATCGGAAAAAACGCCGGCATTTCCCGAAACCCCTGCCATCAATCGAGCCAACGGATCATGTACTACGCCGCGATAAGGCTTGCCCTCGACAACCTCTGTCGCGGCGATGTCGTTCCGCCAGGTTTGGGGTGGATTATAACCGGTATGTTTCATACCCAGGGGCTTGAAAATGTTCTGAGCAGCAAATTCATCAAGCTTTTTACCGCTGATCACTTCCACAATTTTTCCCAGCGTGATATAGTTTAAGCAACTGTAGCGAAACTTTTCACCCGGTGCATTAAGCGCCTTCAAACTGCAGATCTTGGCGATTACCATCTCCGGACACACACTTCCATGCTCCTTTTCTATCGCCTTGGCGTCGGTATATGCCGCCAAACCGGATGTGTGGGTTAACAAATGAAATATCTGCACTTTCTCCTTGCCCTCACACGCAAAAGCCGGCAAAAATTTGCCCACATAATCATCCAGGTCGATTTGTTTTCTATCGAGCAGAATCATTATGGACGTAGCCGTGCCCACCGGCTTGGATACCGACGCCAAATCGAAAACGCTCGTCTTGGTCATTTCTTCCCGGTGTGGGATAATTATCTCTTGTCCCAATGCCTTCCAGTAAACAATCTCATCGTCCCGGCCCACCAGCACCACCGCGCCGGCACAGTTTCCTTTGGCAATTTCTTCCTGAACCGCATTCTCGATTTTGCCATCAACAAACGGCTGGTATCCTAAACCGGTCTCGCTGACGACGTCCTTGGGCCCCGGACCGCTGGGACGTTGACGACAACCTTCCCCGCCAATCAAAAGCAAAAGTAAAATTATGAACGGATATTTTAACTCAGTCATTTTTCGAATCATTTTTAGCCTTTCAATACCTTTACAATATCAAATTCTATCCGAATCATAGCAATCTGTGGCCGTTATAACGGAATACATTGCTGAAGATTATCTTTTTTGCCCAATTCGCTCGATGGCTAATGCCACCGGAGATGGAACTTCCTCAAATTGAGCCGAACGATTCTGAATTTCCTCAATTGCCTGATGTAGCTCAAGGCAGGATTCCTCATAATTAGCGCCGGTCATTTGCATAATCAACCGGGTACCACGATCAATTAATTTTTTATTACTGGGCGATACCCAGGCCATGGCATTTCCTATAATTCTACCCATACTCGCCATGGTGGCGGTTGAAACGGTATTTAGAATCAGTTTAATTGCCAAATGAGAAAACAACTCAAAAGGCGAGTGGGCTAAATCGCAATCTATCTGATAAAAATGCTCCTGGCTCACTGAAAAAGCCTCGGAACCAATATAAAGCGTGGCTTGTCGGCGAAAACTTCCATAATACTGTTCTGTAGTAACATTGTCGAGTAAGGAAAGTTCCTCCTCAACTGCAATTCTAATCAAAACCGAATCAGCAGTGTTTATTCGCGATGCATCCGGTTCGTTGCCGATTTGAAACTTGTAAATCTGACTGTTGTCCAGGGTCGGTGGATTCGTTCTTATCGCCGGGGGAGCATTTAATTCTTCATATACCTTGGGATTCCAGTCAATTCCGCGCGGAGTACGTAACAACATCTGAAACCAGGCTTCTTTTGTTGGGTAAAAGGGATTTTTAACAAAGGCCCACGGACATGGGGATCGGGAATCGTCCACTTTACGAAAAGCCGGAATCATAAAAGTCGGCGACCGCTCCGTGGTATCCGTTAGCACGTCCAGTAAATACGTATCGGTCAAATATGTCACCAAGCTTTTTCGCCTGTAAATATCCTCCTCCAGTTGAGTCAAAGCTGCCAGTTGACTTATTGAGGAAGGTGTACCCAGCTCGGTAAGTAGCTTTTCAAATAATCCTGCATATTCTTCACCGGAATAACTTATTACTCCTGCCTCAAGAAACTCTTTCCCGGATAATACCTTCTGCAAATATTCAACCAGAGCCATTTCCAACGCAGCTCCGACAACCAGCAACTCAATCGTTGTCGCCTGCATCCGGGTTGAACCGGCAACGGCCATGGGACCGGTTGATATATCAAGTTTCAAAATATTAGAATTTTCTATAACTTCACGAGACCTCTCCACATTTTCCTTAAGGACCTGCGTTGGATTATTATAGACAAAAACAACTTTGGCTCCGGTCGCTAAACCTTCCCATGCGGTACCGATAACAAATGGGGTTTCTCCCCCTTCGGTAATGGCAATGACCACATCATCAGCTTGTACTCCTGCCTGCCTAAGTTGATATTTCCCAAATTCCGGAAAATCTTCGAATCCTTCCACAGCTTTTATCAGGGCAAAATCACCACCCGCCATCACGCTTACCGTAAGCTCTGTCAGATCGGGTATTTTGTTTGAGATGTAGGGATGCTTTTGCTTAATCTCCCGCCAAAATCTACGCCAGCAGGCCTCCAGGAGGATACTCAACCGACCTGTGGCGCCACAGCCGGTAAAAAATATTCGCTTCTGATTGTGAATTGCATTTAAAAATAAATTTTTGACTTCACAAAACACATCGCTTTTCAATACCTCTTTGGCCACGGGAAGAATGTCCTGATCGACGGATTGTAATATGCGGATACCCTCGGCAAGATCCTTCTGGGCTGCCTGGCTTAAACACTGGGTCAGGGGATGAGCCGATTCCGTAACGAGCGTGCCCAGACGAAAGGCTTTTTCTTCCCTCAGGAACTGATTGGCTTTTTCAACGGCATTTTGCATAATATTTTTCCCTGCTGATTGTTGTTAAATATTCGAGATACATTATAACAGTTGCTATTCGCATGTTCAACCCAGATGTGATAAAAATAGTTCCCGGACCACATCGTTGGAATTAATGTAAACATTGGGTAAGCAGCCTGTCATTTGATTCTTCCTCAGATATCGTCCTTTGATTCTTTTCTTCCCTCTACAGCAAACGCTGGCGTATTGAAACCCTTTTTAAGGAAGTCAAAATAAATTTATCAGCCGATGTGCTCCGGAGCAAACTGGCTGAGAATATTTATAAGGAAATTGCTGCACGTTTCATTGCCCTTAACGTGGTCAGGATGATCGCTTTGGAAGCTGCTGTTCAGGAGGGGAAAAGCTTATCCCCTGCGTATCAGTTTTGTTCATACTCTGCGGACCATTCTGGTATTTTCACCGGTGTTTTGCTTTGAACCACTATGGAAATTGCCGTAAATATATGAAGCCATGCTGACCGAAATCGCCTCGGAAATAGTTCCGGAAAGACCCAACCGAAATGAACCGCGTGCCGTGCGACGCGAACGTCAACATTACCCAACTCTCAAAACAACTCGCGAACAATG
>JAFGSR010000196.1 GCA_016934515.1 Sedimentisphaerales bacterium | reverse complement strand
GCCATGGTCTATTACAGCCGCTATTATATCATGGAAATGCTCCTGGTCTTTTTCAGCTTTGCCCTGATTCTCTCCGTCTGGCGCTACTGCCGAAGCCAAAAACCCTTACGAAAATCCTTCTGGGCCGTAATGGCTGGCACCGCCCTCGGTTTAATGATTGCCTCCAAGGAAACCTGGATCATCGCACTTGGCTGCCAGGTCTTAGCACTAACCCTGATTTACTTCTGGCAAAATAAAACTTCCAACTCACCAATAAAAATATCAATTATAGCTCAACCCACCCACTTAATTACTTCTGTGATGGTTGCCCTGACAATTTGGGTATTGTTCTTTTCCTCGTTTTTCACCAATCTGCCCGGCTTGCTCGATTCCCTCCGAACCTACACCACTTATTTCGACCGAGCCGGAAATAGCTCCCCTCACCTGCATAGCTGGAATTATTTTTTCAAACTCCTGCTCTGGTACAAAATCGCACCCGGACCCGTTTGGAGCGAAGCCCTGATTTTCATCCTGGCTCTGCTCGGATCGTTCGCCGCTGTTTGTAGCAAAACCATTTCAGGCCATCGCTGGTTGGTTCGTTTTATCCTGCTTTACACCTTGGCCATGCTGCTGATCTACACCGCCATCCCCTACAAAACTCCCTGGTGCCTGCTCGGGTTCTGGCACGGCCTGATTATCCTGGCCGGCATCGGCACCGCTTGGCTCCTCAGAACGGTCCCCACTCTACCACTAAAAATCATCGTTTCTATCGCCTTGCTCACCGGTGCCGGCAATTTACTTCAACAGTGCCTCCGAACCAATTTTCGTTTTGACGCCGACTATCGCAATCCTTACGTTTACGCCCATTCCGTCCCCGGCGTAGCCCGCCTGGGCGAAAGAATCGAACAAATCGCCCAACTGCATCCGGACCGCTTCAATATGCGAATTTTCGTCATCGCACCCCCGGACGATTATTGGCCCCTGCCCTGGTATTTCCGCAAATTCAACCGCAACCACATCGGCTATTTCCAGCAGATTCCAGACCAGCTTAACGCCCCGGTAATAATTTGTTCCGCCCAAAACCAACCTGCTGTAGCCAAAATTCTGCAAAATTCTTACCAGGTGGACGTTTACGGTTTGCGCCCGGGTGTGCCGGATGTGTGTTTGTATATGTATATCCGCCGGGACCTCTGGGACAAATTTATGAAAAATCGCCAATGAACAGGTAACGTTCAGTTAAGTTTCAGATTAATTTCGGGTAAAATTACTCATATGCCGGAAAAAACCAACGATGCTGCTGATGAATTTCTGCGAGGATTTCCCGCTATGGCCGACGTAGAAATCCACCGCTTTGCTCACGAAGCCATGGCTACCATGTTTGGCGTCCTGGCCACCGGCTGCTCCAAACAAACTGCTCAACAGGCCGCCCTCGAAGCCTTTCGACTCGTGGACAAGCTAGAACTGGAACTCAGCCGCTTTGCCCAGGGCAGCGACATCTGGCGGATTAACAAACTCACCGCCGGTAATTGGGTCCACATCGGCCAGGCCACCCTCGATTGCCTCCAACTCGCCCAACAGGTCCACCAACAAACTGCCGGCGCCTTCGATATCACTGTCGGTTCACTAATAAAATACTGGCGGGACAAACCTATCGACCACCCAGCTTCGGCAGATGATAATTTCCAAAAAGCCCGCCTCTGCACCGGCATGAACATGCTGGAAATCAACCCCGAAAACTACGCCGCCGGCGTCAAAATCAATGGCCTGCAGGTTGACCTGGGCGGCATCGGCAAAGGGTACGCCGTCGATCGCATGGTCGAAATCCTCAAAGACTGGCAAATCGATACCGCTCTGGCTTATGGCGGCAACAGCTCCGTTTACGCCCTGGGCACCCTCGCCGATTTACCCGGTTGGCCGCTTAGTCTCAGCGTTCCCGATAAAACAAAAACCACCTCAAACAAAGTTTTCCTTAAAGACCAGGCCTTCGGTGCCTCCGGCCTCGCCGTCAAAGGCTATCACATCATCGATCCCCGCACCGGCACACCCGTACAGCACCGCCATCGCTGCTGGTCCATGGCTCCTACCACTGCTTACGCCGATGCCCTCTCCACCGCCTTTATGATTATGCCCCTCAACGAAATCGAAAAATTCTGCTCATCCCACCCCAAAATCTCCGCCCTGATAGCCTGGCCCGGCCCAAATGGCTTCGAAAACCGCGGCTTCGGTAACCTAAAATCAATCTAACCTCTCACAAATAATTTAGTTTCCGCCAAGAGTATATCCCCTCTAAACAGCCTTCAATGGGCAAAAGAAACTTACTCTGAACCTGATCGGGTATTTGCTTTTGTTTCCGTGCCGGGCTCTCCGCTTCGCTCCGTGTTGTTATTCGTCATTGATTCGTCATTCGGGCTTCGTCATTAGTCATTCACAAAAAAACGCTGGAAGCAGCCAGAAACTTTAGAATCCTCACCAGCAGAGTTGGTGGATTAAAGCAATTTTAAAGCACGCCTGATCGCCATCAAATCCCACAGACTGCGAAATGAACCCCGCACAAACCGGAATCGCGTATCACGGTCACTGTTCCAATCAACCGGAAATTCACAAATTTTGTAACCTTCCCGCACCGCCCGCAGTATCACTTCCACATCAAACATGAATCGCTCGGAAATACACTGGCTGTACAATTGACGACCCACCTCCCCGCGATACATCTTGAATCCACATTGGCTGTCGCTGATCTCATGCGGAATCCCCATAAAACGAGTCACAATCCACCGAAAAACCCGTGAACTGACATGCCGATATGGCCGATGTGTGCGGATTATCCGGGAATTCGGCAGCTTCCGCGAACCATGCGCCAAATCGTACTCCCCGGATTTCAACAGCTCCAGCCCTTTAAGCGCCGTTTCGTAAGTAATACACAGCCCGCTGTCCGCAAACATCACAATTTTACCCCGACTTTGCTCCATGCCCTTGCGTATCGCATAACCCTTGCCCCGGTTCGGCGAATAGCCTATCACCTTCAATTCAATCGCTTCCGGAACCTGCGTCCCTTTCGCCTGGTCCGACGTATCGTCCTCGCTGCCGTCATCCACCACAATAATCTCGCCGGAAAAATTATGCCTTACCAGAAAATCCGCCGCCGCTTCAATATCCGTAGATATTTTCCCTTTTTCGTTCAGCACGGGAATTATAATCGATAAATCCATCTTGTCATTGTAGTGCACCAATTGACCATTGTAAAGCCGCTATCTGACCGCAAACCCAAAACTACCTTGACTGCGAACCCTGATTATATTATCGTTATCGATGATAAGGATTCCTTGTTCCTTTAAATGTCGGTCAAGCTAACCGGAAGGTCTCTCTCATGAGCTTCAACCTCGATGTCGTTGTTGCCGGTGATATCTGCCTCGATATCATCCCCCAGTTCCCCGTAAAGGGTATGTGTGATATCGGCAACTTCTTCGTACCCAGCAAACTGATTAATGTCGGTGCCGCCTGCATCTCCACCGGCGGTCCCGTCGGCAACGCCGGCCTGGCCATGAAAAAGCTCGGACTAAACGTCCGCCTCATGTCCCGCATCGGCGACGACTTCATGGGCCGCGAAGTACTCGACCGCGTAGCCGCCGCCGGCCTCGAAAATCAACTCACTGTCCTGCCCAACGCCCCCACCTCCTACACCATTGCCCTGGTCCTGGGCGACGTGGACCGAATGTATCTGCATTGTAACGGCACCAACGACTTTTTCAGCAGCGCTGACATCGATTACAACATCGTCAAACAGGCCCGCGCCTTTCATCTCGGCTACCCCCCCATCCTGAAAAATATGTACGAAAACCAAGGCGAACAGCTCATCGAAATCTTCAAAAAGGTAAAATCCCTCGGCCTGACCACCGTAATGGATTTATCCCTGCCCGATCCCGGTTCACCCTCCGCTCAGGTAAACTGGAAAAAGTTACTTTCCAACCTGCTCCCCTTCGTGGACATCATCCTGCCCGGCATCTCCGAAACCGCCTTCATGCTCGACAAAAATCTTTACCACACCCGCCGTAGTGAATCCGACAGCCAGGATCCCGTCCTGGCCTATCGCGCCCAGGATTACCAAAAACTCTCAAAAACAATGATCGACATGGGTGCCAAAATCGTCGGCCTCAAAAGCGGCATCTGCGGCTTCTACCTCAAAACCGCCGATCATTCTCAACTCCAACAACTCGGCCGCGCCGCACCTACCGACCTGACCAACTGGGCCAATCGCCAACTCTGGGCACCCTCTTTCAAAATGCACCCCTTCTGCTCCGCCATCGGCTCCGGCGATTCCGCCGTCGCCGGCTTCCTCGCTGCCTTCCTCCGAGGCTTCAATCCCGAACAAACCGTCCAAATAACCAACACCGTCGGCGGACAAAACGTCCGAGGACTCGACGCCATCAGCACCATCGACGATTGGCCCACCACCCTGGAAATGTTCAACAACCAACAACGCCCCAGAAATCCCCTCACCATCAACGACCCAAACTGGCGCTACAACGATTCACAAAAAATCTACCTCGGCCCCGACGACTCCAGTACAAAATAATCCGTCGGGTGGCACCCAACGCCGTGAACTTTTTTTGTCATGCTACATTGCAAACCCTTTTGGCACAAAGAATTTCATTCGGTTTGGCCGGT
>JAFGSR010000195.1 GCA_016934515.1 Sedimentisphaerales bacterium | reverse complement strand
TGCAAACCCATCGAACGATTACCCAACTCGTTGATTGTCGCCACAATCTGCCGGTTTATCGTGTTGACCAGCACGTGCTCCACAATCGACAGCGTCCGCTCATCCGTATAGCGATGCCCCTGAACAAAATTCGGCTCGATCCCCGCCTGCTTCATCGCCGCATTAATGCTCTTACCGCCGCCATGCACCAGAATCGGCTGCATCCCCACCGTCGCCATGAACACCACGTTCTTCATCAACTCCCGCTGACTCTGGTCTGTCTCCATCAGCGAACCACCCAGCTTGACCACCACGATCCGCCCGCGGTATCGCTTTATATACTCCAGCGCCTCTATCAACGCTGTCGCTTTACTAATAGCATCATCCAACTTAGTTTCTCCTTACTACGGAAAACCTTTAATGTTATGGCCCCTCGCCCCAACGGTCAAGCAAATTTACACACCCGCCCATGGTGATTATTGCACAACACCACGCCGTAAGAGTTCCCCCCTAGATGCCGCATTATCATTTGGTTTTAGCGTTATTTTGCTGCTTTTCCATCGTGTCCGGAACCTTTGCCTCTGCCTCAATCGTCGTTTCGGCTCCCTTTATGCCCCCCGTAGCATCGTTCGGATCGGCTGGCCCAACAGCCTTGACATTATCATCCGAAAACTCACGCTGCACTTGCTCCCCGTCCAGGATCCGAATTTCATACCGTCGGGCTTTTCTCGACAAGGTCGGCTTCAGCTCCGACCGCACCGCTTCTACGCAATCCCGGATAATAGTCTTGCCCACCACCTTATACTGCTCCGCCCGCCGCACCTTTTCCCAAGGCATCCCCGTCACCTGTTCCTTCGCCAGCACCTGCCCCGTCCCCCCATCCATCACCACAACCAAAACCACCAGCTCCCGCTGCCCCGTTTTCCCGCCTCCTGCGTCGCGACTAGCCACTTTTTCTTGATCGTTCGTTACCTTATGATTATCTTCCGCTCCCTGACCAACCTTTACTACTGAAACTCCAACCCCAGCACCGATCCCAGATTCCTCGGTTCCCTGCCCCACCCTTGCCGCCGTTCCACTGCCCTGCGGCACCGTAAAAGTACCGATACTCCTTTTCTTGGCAACCTTATTGTACGCCTCCACCCGTACCTTCTGCCCCGCAGTCGCAGCGATATACGCCCGAAAATTTCCCCTTTCATTCCATTCCACCAGCACCTTCTCGTCCGTCTCCAGATTCATCACCCGCAACCGCACCGGATCGTCACTCTCTATCGCTCCTTCCGCACCACTCACCTCCACCAGCCCATCATCACCCTGCCCCGAAACCGTTATCAATCCCTTGTGTACCTTCACCACCTGCTGCGTCTCAACCACTTCCGATCCACCCAAAAACAATCCCAAAACCACCAAACAAATCGTCATTCTGTTGTTCCCCATCGCTCAATCCCTTCAATTAAAGCACATTAATTTTTCTGCCATCGCCTGCGGCAGATTATCCAACCGAATCTTGCGCTCCGTCGGCCCGGCATGCTCCAGATGAATTTCAATCGGTTCAAACTCCGCTGCCAACTCCCACACCCTGTCCGCCCACTCAATTACCACCACATTGTCCGCCTCACAAAATTCATCGAATCCCAACGCCTCCAGTTGCCGCGCGTTCTCCAGCCGATAAGCATCAATATGAATCAGCTTCACCCGCCCCTCATACTCATTTATCAGCGTAAATGTCGGACTGGTAACCTCATCATCCTGGCCCGTCGCTATCCCTTTCGCCATCCCCTTAATCAGATGGGTCTTACCCGTGCCCAACTCCCCGATCAACGCAATTACTTCACCGCCGCCCACCGCTTCACCAATCGCCTGGCCAATCTCTATAGTCTGCTCAACTTTTCTACTGATAATTTCCACTGCTCTTACCTTACGCAATTTGCCTACTTAAAATGCTCCCATCCGCTAATCGCTAGCCGCTTTCTTTCACCAATATCATTCTGCAAAAACAACCTGCCCTGCCCCTGTCCCGTCGGAATAATCTCCCCGATCCTGCTCAGACGCACCTGAGAACGTTTTGCCCAGCTCGCCATCAACTCATCCGCCTGCCCCGGCCCAACACAAAACAACAGTTCAAAATCTTCACCGTCCCCCAACGCCGCCCCCAGCGGATCATCCGACCTCCTGGCCGGCTCACTAATCGGCACCACACCCGCCTCAATAACCGCCGCCACGCCGCTCTCCTGACAAACATGGTCCAGATCAATACTCAGCCCGTCACTGACATCGATCATCGCGTGCAACTCCACCAGCTCCCGCAGCAGCTTCGCTTCCGCCACCCGCGGCTCAAAACTCAAGTGCCGTCCCCGCCGCGATCCACCCAACTCACCCGTCACCATCACCACATCGCCCACCTGCGCCCCTGACCGCAACACCGGCTCACCCCACCTTGCCCGCCCCAGCATCGTAACATTAATCGCCAACCGCTCATCCCAACTGGTCGTGTCCCCGCCCACCAGCGGACATCCATATTTCTGTCCCGCATCCTGCAAACCCGCGTGCAGCTGCTGTGCCTCAGCCATACTCATCCCCCGCCTCAGCGCCACCGCCACCACCGCTACCCAGGGCTCCACCGCCATCGCCGCGCAATCACTCAAACTGCACGCCATCGCCTTGTAACCCACCTGCTCCAGACTCGCCGGCGGATAATCCTTAAAAACCGCCGGTTCCTCTTTCGCCACCGACAACTTCTTCACCTGCGATTCCGCCGTCTCCAACTCAAAATGCACCCCTTCCAGCAGCATATCACACGTCACCAGCACCTGCTCCCCGTCCAGTTCCAGCACCGCCATATCATCCCCGATCCCCACCTGAACACCATCTCCGACGCCCAAATTTCCCCCTGCACCGCCGGCACCAGTCGCAACACCCTGCCGTCGAATCCATTCAATCAACCCAAATTCCGATTTTTCTTTAACCATACTGTCCAATGGGTAATATCAGTATCAAAAACGCCGTTTTTCCCAGGTTATGAAATTGGTTCCAGTTGACAACTGCTTTATATGGTAATCTTTGCATCAAATCGGTCAAGCTTAATAAACGCCCACCAATCCACCATCCGCCCGTTTAATTAAATCATATAGGAATTTGTATTTCGCTGTTTCCGAAAACCGCAGCGACCAACGGGAGCGGCGAAACTTCCTGTGGATCGCGGCGAATCCGGTCCAGCGAAAGCTGGTAATTAATATTCCTTGACACCTTCGACCATTTTCAATATAAAAGTCCCTTTAGCGGGCGTAGCTTAATGGTAAAGCTCCAGCCTTCCAAGCTGGCCATGTGGGTTCGATTCCCATCGCCCGCTTTCCCGAATATTTGAGAAATGTACGCTTCTGCACACCCCTCCGGTTTGCCAAACCTCAAGGAGATTAAAATGAAGTTAACCTTCTGGCTTACCTCAGCCTTACTTGTCGCCACCCTCGCCATCGGTTGCAAAACTCCACCCGAAATCTCACCCGGTCTCGACTACAACCGACCCCTGCCCCCCGGCCAACTCGCCCTGAGAAAAATCACCGACCCCACCGAAATCCCCAACTTCACCCCAGGCTGTTTCGATCTCCAGGGCCTCCGCCAAGCCGCCCAACACAGCCTCGATTACCTCGCCAAACCCTCCAGCCGGAAATTCTTCCCTTACGGACCAATTACCCACCAACACGCCGTCAATTCTCTCCAGGCCTTTGTCGATCTGCTCGACCAGGGACTCACCGGCTCCGCTCTCGCCGAGGCCGTCCAGAAAAATTTCGACGTTTACACCTCCGTCGGCTGTGATGACCAGGGCACCGTACTCTTCACCGGCTACTACACCCCCATCTTCGACGGCTCCCGAACCCGCACCGAAACCTTCAAATTCCCTCTCTACAAACTTCCCGACGACCTCGTCAAGGACGAAGACGGCAACACCCTCGGCCAACGCCTTCCCGACAACAGCCTGGTAACTTATCCCGACCGGGCACTCATCGAATCCTCCCAGATGCTCGCCGGCACCGAAATCTTCTGGCTCCGCGATCCCTTCGAAATCTACATTGCCCACGTCCAGGGCTCCGCCAAAATCCGCCTGTCCGATAACTCGCTCATCACTGCCGCCTACGCTGGCAACAACGGCCTCGAATACCAAAGCATCGCCACCGAACTCGTCAAAGACGGCAAAATCCCACCCGAAAAATTAAGCCTCGACGCCATGATCGACTTCTTCAAACGCAATCCCTCCCAGATACAAACCTACACCAGACGTAATCCCAGATTCGTCTTCTTCCGCGAATCCCAGGCCCCCCCCCACGGCAGCATCAACACCCCGGTTACCGAACTCCGCTCCATCGCCACCGACAAATCCATCTTCCCCCGCGCCTGCCTCACCTTCATCACCACCAAACTTCCCCGAACAGCTTTCGGCAAAATCACCAGAGAACCTTACGGCGGGTTTGCCCTCGATCAGGACACCGGTGGTGCCATTCGGGCCCCGGGCCGCTGCGACGTTTACATGGGTATAGGACCCGACGCCGGAAAACGCGCCGGACAAACCTTCCAGCAAGGCCGACTTTACTACCTCTTCCTCAAACAACCTTCATAACAATAAAATAAAGGCTCCAATCTGAAACAAGTTGGCTAAATAAAAAAGGATTTAGACAGGACAGAATAAACCAGGACCGTTAATTCCAATTATCTGTTGTGTTTTCGTTGCCAATATTAATTCTGTGGCAAAATTTCTTAAATAAAATCCTGAGCATCCTGTTATCCTGTCAAAAATTGAATCATGGCATTTAAAAATCTAAACGAATTCATCACCGAAATCGAACAAACCGACGACCTCCTCCGCATCACCGCCTCGGTTGATCCCAACCTCGAAATCACCGAAATCGCCGACCGCGTCATGAAATCCCCCAACGGCGGCAAAGCCCTGCTCTTCGAAAACGTCCAGGATTCCAATCTGTCCCTGCTGATTAATACCCTTGGCAGCCGCTCCCGCATGTGCCGCGCCCTGGGCGTCTCCGACTTCTCCGAAATCGCCGCCCGCATCGCCGAACTGATCAAGCCCGAAGTCCCCGCCACCTTCGCCGCCAAACTCAAAAAACTGCCTGAACTTGCCCAACTCGCCGCCTTCTCCCCCAAAACCGTCAAAAAAGCACCCTGCCAGGAAATCATCTACCAAAACGAAACAGCCTCCCTCGACCTGCTGCCCATCCTCAAATGCTGGCCTCTCGACGGCGGTCCTTACTTCACCTTCGCCGGAATTTACACCAAAGACCTCCACTCCGGCAAACGCAACGTCGGCATGTACCGCGTCCAGAAACTCGATTCCCACACCTGCGCCATGCACTGGCAGATCCACCACGACGGTGCCGAACACTTCCGCAGCTACCAAAACGCCCAACAAAAAATGCCCGTCGCCATCGTACTCGGCGGCGACCCTGCCCTCAGCTACGCCGCCTCCGCGCCCCTGCCCACCGGCATGGACGAAATCCTTTTCGCCGGCTTCCTCCGCAAAAAATCCGTTGATCTCGTCCCCTGCGTCAGCATCGACATGGAAGTGCCCGCCGACGCCGAAATCGTCGTCGAAGGCTACGCTGACCCCAACGACCTTGTCGATGAAGGCCCCTTCGGCGACCACACCGGTTACTACACCATGCCCGAAAAATACCCCCGCTTCACCGTCACCGCCATCACCATGCGAAAAAACGCCATCTTCCCCGCCACCATTGTCGGCATCCCGCCCATGGAAGATTACTACATGGGCCTGGCCACCGAACGCATCTTCCTGCCCCTGGTCCGGATGCTGCTCCCCGAAGTGGTTGACTATCACCTGCCCGCTTTCGGCGTCTTCCACAATTTCTGCCTCGTCAGCATCCGCAAACAATACCCCTACCACGCCCGCAAGGTCATGCACGCCATCTGGGGCATGGGTCAACTGATGTTCAGCAAGTTCATCATCGTCGTTGATGAAAACGTCAACCCCCAAAACGTTGACGAAGTTCTCTTCCACGTCGGTGCCCATGTTGACCCCCGCCGCGACACCTGTGTAGTTAACGGCCCCGTGGACGCCCTCGACCACGCCGCCCCCCATCTCTGCGCCGGCAGCAAAATGGGCATCGACGCCACCAAAAAAATCCCCGGCGAAGGCCTCCAACGCCCCTGGCCACCCGCCATCCAGATGCCCAACGAAATCAAAGACCTCGTCAACTCCCGCTGGAGCGAATACGGCTTCTAACTTTCAAGCACACCTACCATTGCCATACTGCCATGTGCTGAAATAGTCCTGCTAATCTCATGCCAGTGGTTTGCCTTTATTAAGCTTTTCATACGCGGTCAGATAACTGGCAACCATATTCTCCAGGCTCCATTTTTTCCGGGCCTCGAGCATTATCCTTTTTACCTGCTTTTGCCATTGCTGAGGATTTTTCAGAAAATACCGGTGGTTCTCTACGGTTTTCACTAACGCCCACCACAATCCTCCCGAATCGTAGTTATTAAACAAAACCCCATTGCCTCTATCCTTGGGCGCCCCCCAGTCGGTTAATGCCAACTGTTCAATTTTATCACTGTACCCGCCCGTGTTGCGGTTGGTCGCGGTGGCACCATACAAGTTACCCACCACATCGATCTGGCCAAACGGCTCATACAGGGATGCTCCGAACACATCACTGGCTGCCGCATATCCCAACCGGCTCAGGTTGTCATCAAAATTATGATACGCCATTCGCCCATCCGACACACATGCCAGCCGCCCCATAACCTCCTGATGAAATCGATTATCTCCCACCGGATTACCCACCACCGCAAACTGCACGTCCGGATGCTCAATCAAAAACCTCTGGGCGATATCCTCAAAAAGTTCCACTCCTTTTTGACACTCATCCAGCCGCGAAGGCCAGAAAAGCAAAATCGCCTCCGAATCCGCCTTCAAACCCATCTGCTTCTGAAACTTCAACAGGTTCAACTTCTTGGCCGCTATCACATCATCTTCCGGACCAAACTTCTTAGCCAAGCCCGGTTTATCATCCGCAGCATTTTCTTCCTGATTTTCAGGATAAACCTCCGGCGATATCCCGTTCGGAACTACAATCGAATCATTATTGAAATGCTTTACCTTGGTCTCCTGTCTGACACTCCAGGGAATAATAGGTCGATCCAGGAAAAAGTCCTTTACTATCTCTTTCAAAAATGTCTTGCCCACATAACTGATCTTTGTTGCACTTTTTATCGCCGTCGCCTGAGCGTCCAGACATTGATGCCCATTCTCCCAGTTCATATACAAATCATGCCATATTGCCTGTAAATTTATCCCGCTGAGCAACTCGATCGGAATATTGGCCGTGTGAGTATTGTGCACCGTGTGCAGCACCGGTATCTGCCGCCGCTTCGCGTATGCCGTGATCGCTCCTCCCGCCATCCAGTCATGACTGTGAATGATCGCCCGACCCTCGTATTTACTGCGTATCTCCTTTAAATAAGAATTAATTATTTGCCGCTGAAATTCCGCCGCCGTAACCAACGGATCGCCTTCATATACACTATGGTAATTCTCATACAGCGATGAACTGACCAGATGAATATTCTCCGGATCTAACTGGTGCCGGTGCTGAATCCACTCATCTTCGCTCATATGGGCTTCTTCCCGGAAACGCTGGCGTAAATTCAACGTGATAAAATGCGTCGGGATCTTCCGCTCCACCAGCCCTTTACACAACGCCGATACCACCTCTCCCAGCCCGCCGCTTTTGCCCGACACATAACGCGCAAATTCCCCCATTCCTTTGGTAGGCAACCGAGCCGTCTCGGGCGTAATTATAATCACCGGCGTCTGTTCGGGCTTTTTGCGAATATTAAATCGCATAACGCTCGCCGATAAATAATCCAGATTGCGGGTTAACAAATACGTCGCCGTTGCCAAAGAACCATAAGGACTGAAATAATCATGCACTCCCCGGTCCGCCCCCAATCCCTCATGCAGATAATACAAATGATCCGATGTAGTCAGATAACGCCACCTCCGGATAAAATGATTGTTCGAAGTTTTAACATCAAATTCCATCTCCTCGAGATTCCGGAACAGAGTATATTGCGTTTGATTACCCAGCCACCCGTGCGTGTTCCGCTCGACATCCGCCCACGAAGATGTACTTAATGGATGAATATCCGCGACCGGACATATGACATCCTTAAATTGCTCCGCTATCTCCGTCGGATTCGCCGGAACCACGTTCGGATAATCTTCCAACGCCTTCGGTAGCCCCCGCCAAAAATCAAATATCCCCGTATCTTCCCAGATATGCTCGCCGATATGTTCATAATCATAGCCCATCATCACCACTTCCCCGTCAATCCTACCTAAATATCCGGCATATTCCTGACTCGTCAAATGACGGTTATTAAACCGAAACGCCACATCATCACTCAAATGACGGTTGCGGGGTATAACCACCAGGTTCCGCGGTCGCCCGTGACGCCCCATACAATTGAATACCGCATGCGGTGAAATTTTCTCCCCCTTTTGCGAAACCAGCATATCGTCCCGCTGCTCACACAGTATCGCCTTGTATCCCATATCCGCCACGATATTGGCGACATCATTATTATACATCAACTCCGTATTCCGGAACGAACTCGGCGCCACTCCAAATAATGACCTCATCTTCTGGCGATGCATCGATACCTGTTCACGAAATTCCTCTTTATTCTCATCTTCAAACAATCCCGTCAGCGAATGATAATAAGTCTCTTCCAGATACTCCACCTGCCGACGCTCTTTACCTGCGTCCCATAACTCCTGCAATACCACAATCACTTCCGGCCGATACTTCTCCGCCTGTTCCAGAAATGTCCCCGACATACTGAAGGTAATCTTAAAATCCGGATGCTTACTCACCAACTCCGTAAACATACGCGTCGCCGGCAAATAACATTTCTCCGCTACCTTTTTGAATACCTCACTGTCTTTTTCCTTCCAGAGAAATTGCCCAACATCCGGATTCAATCGAAAGGGCTGATGCAATTCAAAATAAAAAGTGACCAGAGGCATTCGCGACTCCTGACTACCCCCGCCGAACTCATCGATATTGATTATTCTATGTCTGTGAGGATACCAGATTCAAGCACATTTGTAAAATCACTTCTTGACGGGATATAAAATTCCCCCTGAAACCCGAAATTAGTTATTGGACCTTGATCGTGCCTATAAAGCACCACCAGAGTAAGGGGGCCGGTAATCAACGCAGCCTCACCTAAACTTCCGCTGGAGCGAATACGGCTTCTAAACCACCGCCCTCCAAAACCGCATCGCCCTGCACTTTTGCAATCTCACCAGAAAACAATAATAAACAACACCACTGACGCCATAACCAATCCGCCAATGACTTTTACTTCCGGCGCAGTCTTGACATCAAGGTCTTTACGGACCGGGAGTTTCCGTGGCTCTTTCAGTGGCTTAATAAAGGTTATTAATCCCATAATCACCAAAACCAGATTAAACGTCAGGGCCACCTGAATCAAAAAGTGCACCTCCGGGGCAAACTGCTGAAACAAACCGTAAATAATAGGCCCGGCAATCAACGCCGCTACGCCCGAAATCGGCGGTGCAGTTGTTACCATCATTCCAAACAAAAATGCCGCTACCACGCCCGGCCAGATATAACCTTGAAATTGCTGGATAAATTGAAATACCCCGCCGAATTTGGGATCATCCAGAGCCGGCGCCAGCAAACACCCCGTAACCACAAAAACCATCGTCATTACACGCCCCAAAAACAGCAGCCGCTTCTGTGCTGCGTCCTGATGGAACATTCGCTTATATACATCCATCGTAAATATCGTCGAAGCTGAGTTCAACATCGACGCCAGCGAACTTATGACCGCACCAGCAATCGCCGCGAACATAAATCCCCTCAAGCCCGACGGAATCAGGTTGCGAATCAGCATCGGAAATGCTTCATCAGGCGATTTCATTTCGCTGCCGTAAAGCTGATAAGACATAATCCCCGGCATGACAATAGCAAAAGGAACCAATAGCCACAACGCCCCCGCAAAAATCACTCCTAACTGCCCGTCACGCAGCGTTTTCGCTGCCAGGTTACGCTGAACGATAAACTGGTTCAGCCCGCAATAATAAATCAACACAATCCACATCCCCGAGATAACACCTGTCCAGGGAAGTCCGGGATGTTCCGGAGCAAGAACCATATGTAATTTCCCCTGGTTGACCGTGGAAAAATTCTCCCAGCCGCCACAAGCCTTCAGCCCCAAAATGAAAGTGATTATACCTCCCACCAACAATCCGCCACCCTGAAAAAGATCCGCCCACGCCACCGCTTTCAAACCACCCCAGGCTGTATACGCCGCCGCCGTCAAACCTATCAACCAGACCCCATGAACCATCTTCAATCCAAAAATCGTACGCAACGTAATCCCCCCGGAATACAGCACCGCGGTTAACAACACCGCCACATAAATCACCACCGTCATCAATGCCATAATCCCCCGCGCGGTCGAATTATAACGATACTCCAAATATTCCGGCATCGTATAAATGCCCGCTTTCAGAAACCGCGGCAGTAAGGTAAACGCAATTATCACAATGCCGAAACTCCCGTAAAGCTGCCAGTTACACACCGCCAAACCAACATCTCCGGCACCTTGACCTGCCATACCCACAAACTGCTCTGTCGATATATTCGCCGCTACAATAGATACCCCAATCAACCACCAGGTCAGGCCGCGACCTGCCAAAAAATAATCTTCACTGCTTTTCTCTTTTCTGCTCTTGAAAAGACTTACCCCAACCACTACCGCAAAAAAACAAACAAAAACAATTATATCAAAAGCTTTCAGTTCCATTTTCTGCACGTCCTAACTATACATTTTTTTTCGGATCAAACTTCAGATTCGGTTTGGGGATTTTAACATCTACTTCTTTTTGCCATTCATTCCCGGATTCAACTCCCAGGTGCAACAGGTGATGTTTTTATCCATCATTTATTACAGAATAATACTTCAGAGGGCGTTTTGAATCCAGGATTTTTTCCGGCTTGCTTCATAGCCTGAATTTCGATACGATTGCCTTCGGTATGCTGTCGATATTATTTAGTAAGCGATCCTCATTGCGAGCGTTAGCGTAGCGAACCAGTATAGCAACTCACTACCTTTTTCGCTACATATTACACTTGGGAGTTTAATCCACATGAAAAAAAATAGCGTATTTTTATTATTGCTGGTAATAGCTGTGTATTTCAATGTTCCCACCGACGCCCAATGCCGCTCGGACGATCCCTATTACGTGGTCTGTTTCGGTGATTCGACCACCGCCCCGCGCCCTGGGGTAGTGGTCTATGCGACCAACCTGCAAAATGAACTGCCTCTAGCGGGCATCAACACTACCGTCTATAATGAAGGTATTGGCGGCAACAGAACCGACCAGGGCCTGGCCCGGGTGCAAAAAGATATCCTGAACCACGATCCGAACCTGGTCATTATCCAGTTCGGGATCAACGATTGCTGGCTCGATAGCGGCACCGCTTCCGTTACCAATGGTCTGGTAACCGGAGATCCCTCGCGGATACCTTACGACAACACCGACACTCGCGGTCACACCAGACACTCCAGCTATTACCTGGATAATCTTACTTCGATTGTGCAGCAGATAAAAGCTCATCCGACCCATCCCCGTATCATCGTGATGACACCCAACCAGGTGACCACCACCGGGCAACCTCATTGGCGAAATGATGTGCTGGGCGTATATGCCGAACGGGCTCGCCGCGTTGCCGCCCACGAAAACGTGGAGCTACTCGATATTTGGCAGTTGTACTCCGATTACCACGCGGTTCCGGAACAGAGCATTGATGACCTGCTCAAGGATGGCATGCACCCCAATACCACCGGACAGCGTTTGTTGACCGATGCCCTTTATGATCTGCTGGGTATCGCCCACCCCAATCCCCCCGCACCGGATCCACGCAAGGAAAAGCCCAAAAAAAATTCTATCGGCCTTAATATGATCAAAATCGGCCCCGGCGGTTTCATGATGGGACAAGCCGACAATGCTGACCACGATGAAAAGCCTGTCCACCAGGTAACCATCACTAAAACTTTTTATATTTCTTCTACAGAGGTAACCAACGCACAGTACGAACTGTTTGATCCCGAACATAAAAACCTGCGCGGCAAGCGCGGTCTCTCCAGCGGCGATGAAGAAGCCGTCATTTTCGTCTCATGGTACGAAGCAACAAATTTCTGTAAGTGGCTCACTAAAAAAGAAGCAAAACCATATCGCCTACCGACCGAGGCTGAGTGGGAATACGCCTGTCGTGCCGGAACAACAACGAAATTTAACACCGGCGATGAGTTGCCCAAATCACATCACAAACATCAAACTTTCGAGTGGGATCCCAAACCAGTCAGTCTAAAGGTCGGCCAGAACGCACCGAACAAATGGGGGCTGTATGACATGCATGGCAATGTAGAAGAATGGTGCCTGGACTGGTATGGCCCTTATCCGCCCCAAGCCCAGACCGACCCGGTCGGATATACCGACGGATTAATCAAAACCACCAGAAGCGGCAGTCACAATACCAGCCCCGAATTCCTCCGCAGTGCTAATCGTCTGGGAACCTTGCCCAAGGATAAACACTGGCTAATCGGATTTCGGATTGTCCAAGCCCCCATGCCTACAACCTCGCCGCTTACCGAACAACCCGTCAAGCCCTGGCAGCGTGCTGTCTTACAGAAAACTTTTGACTGGTCGACAACCTGCCGGGGTGAAAAACCATTTTTTGCCAACCCCCTGCCCTTTGTGCTGCCGCCGTCTAAAAAGGCCGACGGGCCTTTTTACGGGCATAATCACTGCCCCTCGATTACCTGGTGCGACAACGGTGATCTGCTGGCTGTCTGGTTTTCCACCAACAGCGAAAAAGGGCGTGAGATGACCATCCTGGCCAGCAGATTACGGGCCGGAAGTGATAAATGGAACCCTTCCAGTGAGTTTTTTAAAATGCCCGACCGAAATATGACCGGCTCTAGCCTCTTCAACGACGGCAAGGGAAAGCTTTATCATTTTAACGGCCTGGAGGCCGGCGCCGGCTGGGCCAATCTGGCTCTGGTGATGCGGACCAGTACAGATAATGGCATAACTTGGTCGAGGCCGCGTCTGATCAATCCCGAGCATCAACGCCGCAATCAGGTAATCGACGGAACAAGCATGACTAATTACGGAGTATTAATCCAGCCTTGTGATGCAGTTTACAGCGGCAGCGGAGGCACGGCAATTCACATCAGCAGAGACGACGGACTGACCTGGACCGACCCGGGCAAAGGCACACCGGCACCGAAATTCATCAAGGGCGGCCAAGGCGGAACCATCGCCGGTATTCACGCCGGGGTGGTTTTTCTCCGGGACGGGCGACTGTTGGCCTTTGGACGCAGCGATAACATCGATAAACACATGCCGATGAGCATTTCTGAGAACCTGGGCCAAACATGGACCTACTCTGCCAGCCTATTCCCACCGATAAGTAGCGGCCAGCGTCTGGTTCTTATGCATCTGCGGAACGGTGCTCTGCTGTTCGCTTCTTTTACGGGACCATACGACAGCGACAGTTCCCTGCCCTTCGTCGGGAGTGACGGCAAAGAATTCAAAGGCCACGGACTATTCGTCGCCCTGTCCTATGATGAAGGCAAAAGTTGGCCGGTTCGCAAACTCATCACTCCCCGCCCGGGTGAATACCAAACGTGGGGCCACACTCGAACGTTCCGAGCCGACCCCGAACACGCCGAACCGCGAGGCTACCTCTCTGCTACCCAGACCCCCGACGAAACCATTCACCTGATCTCCAGCGGTCTGCATTATCGGTTTAATACAGCCTGGCTCAATCAGCTCCAACAAACTCCACCGCCGGCTGTGCACGCCCTGGAAAACTAAGAAAACCAGCGACAACGGGGCCGTTGATAAAGTCTGCATATGTGGTCTTCAGAATTGCCGATTCGTCAACCGCTCCACAAAAATCCCAAACATCATTGCTTCTCAGCCGGTTTAATAGCCTCTAACAGATAGTCAACTGAGGTCATCTTCGGCTGAGCTTGTTTTACCTTATTCAACAATTCTCGGGCTTGTTCTATATCACCGGTTTTCAGCTTAATGTAACCGTTCAAAAACAAAAGCATCAAATTGCCGGTTTCACTTTGCCACCGGTCCAGATCCGCCATACGCTTTGCCAGTTGCCCCTCATCAGCAGAAAACTTCTTCAAATCCATCTCAGCAGCAGCCAGCTTCCGATCCAACTGCAACGCCTGGTTCAGGAAAAAAGCCGCACTCATAAACTCTCCCGCCCCAAACAATGCCCGTGCCTTGCCCAGATGCGCCGCACCGCTTCGAAAATCATAAACAATCGCCGCCCCAAAAGCGTCTGCCGCTCGATAATAATTCCCCTGTCCCATCAGCGTCTCTGCTCGCTGCATATGCTGTGCAAATTTCGCCCGCGTTCGCTGCGCAAATCCGCTCGCCGCACCCTGGCCCCCACCTACAGCACTGCCACCTCGCCCCGCCAACCGTGCTCTGCCGCCTTGCCCCACCGCAGGGCTAAACTTTTCATTACCCGGCTCAACCTCTTCACCCGATTCCGACAATTCACCACTCAAATCCTGCTGCATTTCTTCCAACAGCTTTTCAGCGCCCCCAATCACAGTCGGCTCCTGCTCGGTTTCGTCTCTCTGCTCATTCTTAGAAGCTTGATTTCCTAACTGCTCCGATAAATCACCCTGCTCTGCACCTCCCGGCTGATCCACGGCACTGGTAGGCACCTCCGTTTTAACCCGCAAATCCAACGGATTGAC
Source organism: Sedimentisphaerales bacterium (assembly GCA_016934515.1). Classification (GTDB taxonomy): domain Bacteria; phylum Planctomycetota; class Phycisphaerae; order Sedimentisphaerales; family SM23-30; genus JAFGSR01. The sequence continues at coordinate 6,692 of JAFGSR010000195.1, read as the reverse complement.
CGCACGATCTTTCAACCGCGATTCCCGTAAATCCTGCAACTGCTCCTCCGGCTTCACCGCAAACTGACTCAACCACGGATTAGCCGTCCCCACCGGCAAATTGGAAAAATTCACATCCAGCGGAGAACTACCCCGTAAACTCATCGCCGAATAATTCCTGTCCAGCGGCCGAATAGAAAGATTGTAATCGTAATCCATACTCCGCGGCCGCACCACCCGCGATCCGCCGGAAAACTGCATAGCTTCGTACGCCTGTTGACTGCTCACAACTTGCCCACCAACCAATCCCGTTGTCGAACGCGAATAATCCAAATAAGGTTGCGGCAGATTCATCCCGCTTCCCAACTGATCCACCCCCACCGAGTCGCGACGAAAATTACTTAGCGTACTGCTCCCCAGCGCCCCCTGAAATTCCTGAGGACTCGAATATGGCACAATCCCCTGAAATCCCGCTCCACCACTGATGTTACCCGTAATATAAAGATTCGCTCGTGGCACCAACGTGTCCAACCGTGTACTCGTGTTTATCCCGAAAGAACCAACTCGATTGTTCGCGTCCAGCAGCCTACCGCCCTGCGATGCATAAAACTGACCCAAAACCGGAACACACCAAAACATACTCCCCGCCCACCCCAACATTAATATCACTCCAAAACCAACAATATTATTTTTGTTTTTACCCCGTATCATAGTTACACATCCTTTCCCCACCGCAACTTTCCGTAACTCTGGATTTACATGTTCCGGTCCTGGTTATAATTCGGCATAATTCCCCAGTTCAACTTGGTATTCAGCAGGTCCCACTGACTCTGCCGCGGGTTATGCACCAGTTGAAAAAGAGGCTCCGCACGAGTAATAATCACTTCATCTTCTCTTTTCAGCGCCAACGTCGCCTGCCCATCAATAGCGATTACTGCGCTGCTTCGGGACTCACTCTGCTCAGCTTCCTCAACCCGGCCCCGCCGTCCAATCTCATTGCAGCGCAGACGAATCGGCTTGTCCAATCGAACCACAACGGGCCGAAAATTCAATGAATGCGCCGCCAACGGAGTTATCACTGCCGCTTCCAGGGTGGAATACAAAATCGGTCCACCCGCTGATAGATTATAGGCCGTCGAACCGGTCGGAGTCGCCACTACCAACCCGTCCCCCGCACACAACGCCAAATACTCCTCGCCAATCCAAATGCTCACTTCAATCATCCGAAAGGGCGGCCCAACCATCACCGCCAACTCGTTCACCGCCATAACGTTGACTTCCTGCTCCCGCTCCGGACCGCGAATACAACAGTTCAGCATTATCCGCCGGCTGATCTCAACCGGATCCGCCAAAATCTCAGCCATAAACTCTTTCATCTGCTCCAGCGAAAACTCCGCCAAAAAGCCCAGCTTGCCCACGTTCACACCTATAACCGGCACCTGCTTATCCTTCATCGCCCGAACCGTCGATAAAATTGTCCCGTCACCGCCCAGAACCGTAACAAAATCCGCCTCCGGCAGGTTACCCAAATCCAAACGCCCCTCAATATTGTTCGCCACCACGTTAACTTCACGCCGCAAAAATTCTAACAGCCCCTTACCCAACTCCAAAGCGTCCGGCTTCTCCAGATTCGCCACCACAATAAATTTTTTCGCTTCCACTTGCCGATTCATAATCCACTCAAAATGAACAATTCGATTTGTCATTCCCGCGGAAGCGGGAATCCAGTCTTAAAACTTCATGTCCTTCATGGTAAAATTTTTTTTGTGCTTTTTGTGTACTTTTGTGTTTTTTGTGGCGAACAAAAATCCTCTCCTGCCATCTCGCTCATCGCTGCCGCAATTCCATCCATATCAATCCCCACTTCCGCCAATTGTTCAGCTCGACTATTATGCTTAATAAAACGATCCGGAATCCCCAAACACCGAATCCCTCGCGTATCAAGCTTCATTCGCTGCGCCGCTTCCAGAACCGCCGATCCAAATCCACCCACCAAAGCGTGATCCTCCACCGTCAATAATGGCAACCGATTTTCACCCGACAACAACTCTGCCAGCAACTTCTCATCAATCGGCTTGGCAAAACGAGCATCCCAAACCGCAATCTCCTGGCCCCTCTCACTCAGTTTCTCCGCCGCCTTTAACGCATCATAAACCACGCTCCCATAAGCCAGCACCGCCCCGTCAGTTCCCCTCCGCATCTGCCGCGCCCGCCCCAAAACAAACTCCGCCTTCTCATCCGATCCCGCATCTTCACCAACCTCCGGCACCACATCACGCGGATACCTCAGCGCACAAGGCTGCTCAGCATTAACCGCCAATTGCAGCGCCAATCGCATCTGCTCCTCGTCCGCCGGCGCCATCAAAATCATATTCGGCAGCGTCCGCAACAACGCCACGTCACAAAAACCATGATGAACCGCACCGTCGCCGCCTACCAGACCCGCCCGATCAATCGCAAATATCACCGGCAGCCTCTGCAGCGACACCTCCTGGAATATCTGATCGAAACTCCGCTGCAAAAACGTCGAATAAATCGTCACCACCGGCCGATGCCCCACCTTCGCCAAACCAGCCGCAATATCCACCGCCGCACTCTCGGCAATCCCCACATCAATCACCCGATCAGGAAACTTCTTCCGCACCGCCGCCAATCCCGTCCCGTCCGGCATCGCCGCCGTCAACGCCACTACCCGCGAATCCGCCTCCATCAACTCCGTCAACGCTTCCGCAAACGCCGCCGTAAATGTCCGCCCGCTCGAACTTAACGAAACCTTCCCATCGTCCATCTTAAACGGCTTCGGACTGTGAAACGTGCACGGATCATCGCTCGCCGGCGCAAAGCCCCGCCCCTTCTCCGTCTGCACATGCAGCAACACCGGATGATCCACGTTCTTAAAAGCCTCCAGCATCTTAATCAGCGACCCCACGTCATGACCATCCACCGGACCAAAATAAGGAATCCCCAACTGCTCAAAAATCTGCCGACTCAAAAGCGTCGTCTTCAGCCCGCCTTTAATCCGATGAATTCCTTCCCGAATAGCAGTCCCCACATAAGGCAAACGACTCACCAGCAACTTCGTCCGCCGGTGCAAATCCTCGTAAGGCCGCGACAACCGCATCCGTGTCAGATATTCCGCAAACGCCCCTTCCGTCTTGTCGATCGCCATAAAGTTGTCATTCAGAATTATCAACATCTGACGATTCAGCAGCGTCGTGTTGTTCAGCCCTTCGAACGACAACCCGTTAACAATGCTCGCGTCACCCACCACCGCCACCACCCGCTCGTTGGTCTGATTCCTCTGGGCCCCCAACGCCAACCCCAACCCACTGGCAATCGCCGTGCCCGCATGACCCACAAAAAACTGATCGTATTCACTCTCCGCCGGACTCGGAAATCCACTAATCCCCCCACTCTGCCGCAAATTGCCAAATTCACCCGCCCGCCCCGTCAAAATCTTGTGCACATAACACTGATGCCCAACGTCCCAGGTCAACCGATCAACCTTGAAGTCGAACACATAATGCAATGCTATCGTCAACTCAACAATCCCCAAATTACTCGCCAGATGCCCACCCGTATTGCTCACCGTCCCCTTAATCAACCCGCGAATCTCCTCCGCCAGCTCCGGCAACTGCTCCACCCCCAGCCGCCGCAAATCCCCAGGTCCTTTAATTGTATCAAGTAACTTACTCATTTATCACTTCAACTTGTCATGCTCGACTTGATCGGGCATCCAGTATTAAAAACATGAAAAACCAACAAATATCTATTTTATCGGAACCGAACTGTAAAAGGCTCTAGTTTTTCCTTCTTGATACAATACTCGCCAGGTACCGCAAAGGTTCAGCCGATTCCGAAAAATCTTCCAATGTTGCTATTGCGTGCTCGATCAGCTCATCCGCCTTCTGCTGCGCCTGGGTCATACCCACCACTGCCGGATAAGTCAACTTCCCCGCCGACTGATCTTTCTGCGTTCGCTTGCCCATCTCTTCGGTTGTGCTCGTAATATCCAGCAAATCGTCAACAATCTGAAACGCCAAACCGATTTTCAGACCATAATCACCCAGAACATCCACTTGCTTCTCGTCCGCGTTCGCACAAATCGCACCCATCCGCGTCGCCGCCCGAAACATCATCGCCGTCTTATGCGTATGAATATAATTGACCGTATCCAGGCCGCCCACACTATTCTGATTAAGCAAATCGCACGCCTGCCCGCCAATCATCCCCGCCGCCCCCGCCGCCCTTGACAACTCCAGCACCAGCTTGCGCACCAGACCGTCCTCATGCACATGTCGAGCTATAGTATGAAAAGCATACGTCAGCAATGCATCACCCGCTAAAATCGCGATCCCCTCACCAAACGCCTTATGATTGCTCGGCTGCCCCCGCCGCATGTCATCATCGTCCATCGCCGGCAGATCGTCATGAATCAACGAATACGTGTGCACCATCTCCATCGCCGCCGCCGCCGGCAACGCATCAATCTCCTTACCCCCACATGCCTCACACGCCAGAATCACCATCACCGGCCGCAACTTCTTACCACCCGCCCGCACACTATAAGTCATCGATTTATAAAGCGTCTCAGGAATCGAAGGCTCATGGCACAAATAACCCTCAATCGCCTGACCAACCGACCGGGCCGCCTTATCAAGCCGCGCCTGACACTTACTTTCCACAGCCTCACTCATGCCCATTTTTTTCCCTTACCAACAAAAAATCAGCCCTTATTTCCAGCCAATTCCACCACCAAGCCAATTTTACTCTTCAATTCGCAAACTAAACCACCAGCCTTCACAGCACGTAACTGCCTATCTTACAGACCCTTACAGCATAATTTGCCAACTCCCGCCGCCACCGACCAATGCCCTTATAGTCACAATAAATATTATATTTCTTTTCCCACCACTGTTCAAACATCATTTCAACACTATCTCACCCCCACAAAAAAAATTCACCCCAATATTTGACTGATGTTTAAAATGCGTAAAAGCCCCCTCCGCCAGGAGGGGGTCAATCGTTTGGATTAAGCAAAATCTCAACCACCCTGAATTTTCACTAGCCATTACCATGATAAACTAATAATATCAATCAACACCGCCAGTCTCGGCGACGAAACATAAAATATGATATCCATTAGGTATAAAATGAGAACTACTCCAGGGAACACAGAATTTGCAAAACCATGACAGAAAGTAAACTACTATCGGCTGAAGCCGATAGCTTTGAAAACTAAAGACCGGGCAGTTCACGACTAAAGTCGTCACTGCCCTTTATCAACCGTGAAACTCTGGCCTCCATCGCCGGGTTCAGCACCTTCCTGAAGTCGGATGTATTCCAGAATGACCTCGTCGGTTACATTACCGCTGCTGGCAGCAAAGTAGCCCCGGGCCCATAGATGGCGACCCCAAAAGGCTTTCTGTATATGTTGGAACTCCATCATCAATTTGCGAGAGGTTTTGCCTTTGATATACTGCATGATCTTGCTGACCGAAAGATTCGGCGGACACAACAGGAATACATGTACATGATCCTTCGCTACATGCCCGGACAAAATCTCGATCTCGTTAGCTTTGCAGATTTCTATGACCAACTCTCGCAAACGATGGCCAACTTCGCCGTAAAGTATTGCCTTACGGTACTTTGTAACCCACACCAAGTGGTATTTAATGTCAAAACGACTATGGGAACCAGTACGATAATTTTCCATCCCCGTAGTCTAACTCATAAACTAAGAATCCTCAAGGTATCGCCTAAAGGCGAGGGTTTTATACCCATTGTGAGACAATAATTACACCCCGGAAATGAATGCCTTATTTGAAGAAGCTATTTCTTTACGCGACCAGGGAGACTATAAAGGTGCGTGCAAAATGTTTTCCGTTTTTATAGAAAAGTGGCCTGACGATTTTGGCGGCTATCTCTTGAAAGGTGGCATTTTGTTATTCCAATTACATCTTACCGACCAGGCTTTGGACTGCCTCCAAAAGGCTGTTCAGCTTAACCCAAAATCCGAATTATCTTCTGTCGCTCTTTTTCATTGCCTCTGGAAAAAAGGCGAATCTGACCTGGCTTTCGAAGAAGCGAAAAGATACGTCAAAACCGCCGGCAGATCCGAAGAATACGACTTCATCCTCAAAGAAATTAACGAGTCAATTGACAATAACACCTTAGAGGATATCGAATAAATGAGTTGTAGTTGTAGGGTGGCCCTTGCCCCACCGATTCATTTAAACCGTCAACACTTACAAATAATTGTTCCTCAGAGGTATCCTTATGAAATTCAATAAAAAATATCGCTTTCTCTTATTGGCCATCCCTTTCTTCATAATTGCTTTACTTATGCAACAAGATGGCTACGATATGTACCAAAAAAGTAAGGTTCCGGCTAAGTACACCCCTGTAAAAAAACTATGCGACGGCTTTGTCGGTGGAGGTTTTCGGGTTTTTCCAGTTGGACGGCAGCAGGTCGTCTATTTTGTTGGCTGGGTAGGTTGTAACCTTTTCCAGCACGTCCCGGAAGTAGGCGAATGGGTCGAGGCTGTTGAGTTTGCAGCTTGCTACCAGGCTGTAAATAATTGCCGCTCGTTCGGCTCCGGCTTCGCTGCCGGCAAACATCCAGTTCTTGCGTCCAATGGCTACCATCCGCAAGGTGCGTTCGGAAAGATTGTTGTCAATGGCAAGGATCGGGTCATCAATATATCGCATCA
>JAFGSR010000016.1 GCA_016934515.1 Sedimentisphaerales bacterium | reverse complement strand
CCTTGATTCACAGGATTTTATATCAAGTCAATCCTGTAATCCTGTCTAAAAGTTTTCTCTTTTAACCAACTTAATTGGATGAGAACCATAAAAATTAAAATCCTTGTAGCGTTGTAACACTAAAATCTAGCACCTAAAACCTAACACCTATTAAATCTGCGTTTAACTTGTCGCGGCGAAGCTTTGCTTGTCATGTCGTAGCTTCATGCGAAGACAGAAGCGAAGGCGGATCGGCGTCCATCGGCGGTTTCATCATGGTTGCCGCTCGACCGCTTTACTAATTACCGCAAATAGTTATCGGACCTGGGCGCACTCCGTCCCCGTCAGTTACCGCCGAAAATTATCGTAAAACCTTAAAAAGAAAGCATTTACGCCAATTTGCGCCTGATTCCGAATCTGGTTTTTGGCCGCTGGAATTATTCAAAAAATCCCAATTACCAACAACAAAGCGGAATCAAAAAAACGGTACACCAAAAATTCACCCTTCTTCCCGACAAAATGCTTGGTTATCGGACCTCCAGGCTATTTTTCCCGTCACTGTCACAAAGTACAAAAACGACAGTAACTGCTTTAATAACAATATTATCGGCAAAGCTACGCTAATGGTTAACGCCCTTTTCCTTAGTGAAAAAAGTCCCAGAACACAACGAACATCGGAACATTATCAACCGAATGAAAAAAATGATTGAAACCAGGTTAACTAAAGTATTTTCCTGCATTTAACTGAGCACACAAACTCATATACGTGATTTTTATTGGTCCTGTTCAAGCTAATTAACTGACTCAAGCTGACCGCCTAATTGCCTTTATGAAACATAAGTTCTTTTGATTAAATGCTTTATAAGTATTATATTTTTTGTAAAATAATCTGTCGCAAACGACGATAACCTTATTTCGTCATTCTTCATTCGTCATTGATTCGTCATTCTGGTTTCCTCATTCGTCATTCTCAAACTGACCATCTGTCAGTTTGAGTAACTGATTATGCTTGAATACTGCCCCCAGCTTACCGAAAATAACTCCATGAACCGATCAGCACGATTTTTTAAGAGAATCATGGACATTGCTGCTGTGCTGCTGGTCAGCCCTTTGGTAATCCTGATCACCGCTGCTGTTGCCCTGATAATTCGCATAACTTCCGGGCCGGGCGTGATTTTTTCCCAGCAACGAGCCGGGAAAAACCTGCAACCCTTCGTGCTCTACAAATTCCGAACCATGAAGACCGAAGTCGATCCTTTCGGCCCTTCCCCAAAAACCGGTACCGATCCCCGACTCACCCGCTTGGGTCGCGCTCTCCGCAGCAGTTCTCTCGATGAACTGCCTCAGTTGTGGAACGTCCTCAAGGGCGATATGTCACTGGTAGGACCCCGACCACTTTACGTCGCCCAGGCTCAGCAATGGAACCCTCGTCAGCAACTCCGCCTCCTGGTCAAGCCCGGCCTCACCGGACTCGCCCAGATCAGTGGCCGCGGCAGCCTCACCATCGAAGAAAAACTCGAACTCGATGTCAAATACGTCGAAAACCAGTCCCTCCTCTTTGACGCCAAAATCATCTTGCTGACCCTCTTCGCATTCCTCCGCCCGAAAGACATCTATGAAAAAAAGTTTTCCGAAAACCAGGACACCTGGAAACCAACGGAGTAAAACCAACGGAGTAACTGATCTTTGTGCGGCATAGCGGGAATAATTCATTTCGACAACGATCAACCGGTCAACCTCGGCCAACTCGAACCCATGGCTGCCGTCCTGGCCCATCGCGGCCCGGACGACTCCGGCTTTTACATTGACCCGGAAACCCATCGCTGCGGATTGGCCCATCGCCGCCTCTCCATCATCGACCTCCACTCCGGCCACCAGCCCATGTCCAACGAAGATCAATCCATCTGGATCTGCTACAACGGCGAATGCTACAATTTCCAACAACTCCGCTCCGACCTCCAGCAACGCGGACACCGCTTCAAATCCCTCGGCGACACCGAAGTAATCGTCCACCTCTACGAAGAATTCGGCCCCGACTGCCTCGAACACCTCCGCGGCATGTTCGCCCTGGCCATCTGGGATCAGAACAAACAGTCCTTGTTCCTCGCCCGCGACCGACTCGGACAAAAACCATTGTTTTACGCATTGCATCAGGGCCGCTTCATCTTCGCCTCGCAACCCAAAGCCATCCTGCAAACCGAAAACTTCCCCCGCCAACCCGACACCGCTGCCATCATGCAATACCTCTTGCTCCAATACGTCCCTCACCCCCAAACCGCTTTCACCGGCATCAAACAACTGCCCCCCGCCCACAGCCTGCTCCTCGACTGCAAAAATTTTACCTCCGCCACCCCCCAACGCTACTGGTCTCTGCCTGCCGAACCAACTTTCAACGGCTCTTTCGAAGACGCCCAACAAGCTCTCCGCCACGAACTCTCCCAGGCCGTTCGCATGAGAATGATCAGCGATGTCCCCCTCGGTGCCTTTCTCTCCGGCGGTCTCGACTCCGCCATCATCGTTGCCCTGATGAGCCAATCCACCGACCACCCCATAAAAACCTGCTCCATCGGCTTCGAACACGACCTTTACAACGAACTACCCTACGCTACCCAGGTCGCCCGACAGTTTAATTGCGACCACGCCGAACACATCGTCCAACCCAACTGCGCTGAATCTGTCGAAAAACTCTGCACCTTTTACGATGAACCCTTCGCCGATTCCTCCGCCTTGCCCACTTGGCACCTTTCCCAATTGGCCCGCTCTCACGTAACCGTCGCCCTAAGCGGTGACGGCGGCGACGAATGTTTCGGCGGTTACGAACGCTACCGTGCCCTGCACCTTACCGAAAAAATTAACCGCCATTCTCTACTCCGCTGGCTCGCCCAACGAAAATTCTGGCAAAGGCTCCCCGCCTCCGAACACCACGCCCGACTGGACCGCCTCAAACGTCTCCTCGCCGGCGCCAACCTGCCCCCCCACCAACGCTACCTAAAATGGATGGCTCTCTTCGATCCAACCATGATAGAAAACCTGTGCAAATCCGACCTGATTCAAAACAATTTCTCAACCCACCAGCTCTGGCAGCATTACGAAAAAGATTTCCAAAGTCCCCCCAACCGCAACAACGCCAACACTTCCGCCCAACTCATCCACCAAGCCATGCAATCCGACGCAATCAACTATCTCCCCGGCGACATCAATACCAAAATCGACCGTGCCGGAATGAGCGTCGCCCTCGAACTGCGCAGCCCCTTCCAGGACCACAAACTCATGGAACTGGCCCATTCCCTACCCACCCACTTCCTACACAACGGACGTCTCGGCAAACTCATTCTCCGCCGCGCTTACAGCAACCTACTCCCCGAAAAAGTCCTCCATCGCAAAAAACTCGGCTTCGGCGTACCCGTCGGCAGATGGTTCCGACACGAACTCCGAGAAATCTTCTCCGACACCGTCCTGGGCAACCGCGCCACACAAAGAGGCTATTTCAATCGACCCGCCATCGAAAACCTCCTAAAACAAAACGACCAAAAACTCGCCGACCACGGCCACAAACTCTGGGCCCTACTAATCCTCGAACTCTGGCACCGAAAATACATCGATTCACCCTAATTTGCCGCATATATGTCCCGAAGGAATGACAATCCATTTGCACTTGACCAGATAAAGACGAAAATTTATACTGATATGATAAGAATTTCTAGTAAACCTTGTCATTCCCGCGACACGAAGCGTAGCGTAGAGCCCGGAACGGAAAGCGGGAATCCAGAATTCTAGATAAGAGCTTTTGTTAGGCACATTAAGGAAAAATAGTGAAATCGTTAAGTCATGAAAAAAACACTTCTCCACCTGAAGTTACAAATATGTCAGAGCACGGCTTCTGGCTGCTGATCAACCAACAGGAACTTTTCCTTTCCTTCGAAAATTTTCCTTGGTTTCGCCATGCCAAAATAAGTGAAATCACTGATCTAAAGATGCTCGGCAAAGAGCACCTTTTCTGGCCCACATTGGATGTGGATTTGTCAATCAACCTCATCAAACATCCCGATAAATACAAATTAGTGGCCAAATAATCCCAGTTGCATTCTGAAAGTTACCATGATTGATATCGAAAAAATCAAACCCGCTATCGAACAAGTTTGTCGGCGCTTGCCGGTAAAACGACTGGGACTGTTTGGCTCCGTTTTGACACCAAATTTTTCTCAAAGTAGCGATGTCGATGTTTTGGTAATTTTCGATTCTGGCGAGAACATCGATCTTTTCGATAAATATTTTGAATTAAAAGAGTATCTGGAAAAAATATTCAAACGTGAGGTTGATCTGGTTGTCGATAAAAATTTCAAAAACCCCATATTCAAAGAAACCGTTGACCGCACCAGGACCGTTATTTATGAAAGATGAAACAAAAAAAAGCCTTATAGACATACTTCAGGCTGCTGATGAGATAGGAATTTTTGTTCGCGGCATGGAGTTCAAATCCTATCAAAACAGCCTTGTTGCCCAAAGAGCTGTCGAAAGGGACTTCGAAATTATCGGAGAAGCTCTTAACCGAATCAAGAATACGGGTGACATGATACTGGAAAAGATTTCCGAGCATCATCGTATCATAGGCTTCAGAAACATCCTGATTCATGGCTACGATATTGTTGACGAAGCCATCGTCTGGAAAGCCATTACCATCCACCTGCCAATTTTAGTCAATGAAATAAAAGAAATTTTGAATGACTGATATCAAATGAAATACCAACGACGGAATACGTCAGTTCTTCCCGAAGAGAAATTATTGTATATTTTTCGCCGGCAGATTGGACATTGATGTCATTTTAAAGTGGGGAGGCCTTGACATGGTTATTGGACCTGACAATTTCAATAATCTCTGTTTGGCCCACATGAAGGAATTTGTCATGATAGAAACTCGCTGCTGGATATTTCCGATAGCATAATTGTCCGTAACTGTAGAATTAAACCGATTGCCAACGGATCAACGGTCCGCTAACTGACAAAAAAAGTAGAGATACGGTTTTCAGTACAAAAAATAATGGCCAAGAAAAAAAACATCACAATTTTTTTCCCCTGTGTCGGCAGAAGGGTCGTCCTGCTCAACAGCTTCCGCCGGACCGCTCGCCAACTGGGACTCACCACCAGGATCGTCGGCGCCGATTCTGACCAATTCTCCCCGGCCCTGCAGTGTTGCGACCGAAAATTCGTCGCCAAACGCGTCTCCCATCCAGGCTACACCCGCGAAATGCTCTCCATCATCAAACGCGAAAAGGTTGACCTGCTCATCCCAACCGTCGATCTCGACCTGGCCATCTGGGCCCGGCACCGCACCAAACTCACCCGCTCCGGCTGCACCGCTCTTATCTCTTCCCCAAAAGTAGTACAAATCTGTCAGGACAAACGACTCACCTACGAATTCCTCAAAACCCATGGCTTCGACACCCCCAAAACCATCTCCGCCCGCCAGGCCCTCAGCCAAAACCGCCCCCAGTTCCCCTGCTTCCTCAAGCCCTGGGACGGCCACGCCAGCCGCGGAAACTACATCGCCCACAATCGTGACGAACTACGATTCTATTCCAAACACGTACCAAATTGCATCGTCCAGGAATTCATCAACGGCCAGGAATACACCGTTGACGTCCTCGTTGATTTCAACGGACATGTTCGCTGCACCGTACCCCGCCGCCGGATTGAGGTCCGCGCCGGCGAAGTCAGCAAAGCCGTTACCGTAAAGCACCTCGAAATCATGCAACTCTGCCAAAAACTCATCCAAATCCTTAAAGCCGGCCCCGGAATCATCACCATTCAGTGCTTCTTAACCGACGACAATCAAGTCAAAATAATCGAAATCAATCCGCGCTTCGGCGGCGGCGTCCCCCTCGCCATCAAAGCCGGGGCAAATTTCCCCAAATGGCTACTACAAATGTGGCTCGGACAAAATCCCAAAATCAATCCTACACGTTGGCGACAAGGACTGATGATGTTACGCTACGACGAAGCCGTCTGGTTTCAAAAATAAACCATCTATTGTTAACTTACGCATTTTGTGTCGCACTTGAGCAATTAAATGAATATTCTCGCAATGTTATTTGGTTCTAAACACTCTCCAGCCGAAATCCTCGCCCAGTATTGGCCGATTTTCCCGGTGGCTTTTCTCGTCGCCATTGTAGCGACTCCCCTGTGTCGAAAATTCGCCCTCCGTTTCAATATCGTTGACCTGCCCGACCAAAACGTCAAAACCCATTCCCAGCCCACCGCTTACCTGGGCGGCATCGGTATCCTGCTCGGCTTACTCGCGGGGCTCACCATCGGCTTCTACATCCTGCTCAATCAACAGCCCGCCGATCCAAATCTGGCAGATACCCAACAATTTGTTTTTTCCGGAAGATTTCCCGACTGGCTTATTCTTTCGGGTGTTGCTCTCGGCGCAATAATCGCCTGTATCGTTGGCGTCCTCGATGACATTTACGACATCCGCCCCCGCAAAAAATTTCTCGGCCAGGCACTCGCCGCCGCCGCTCTCGTTGCCGTCGGTATCAGACCAAACCTCAACCAACTATTTCAATTCGTGGGGTTCGAACTGCACCCCGCCATCGATTTCTTTCTGGGCATAATGATCGTCTTATTCTTCATCCTCGGCGCTACCAACAGCCTCAACCTGCTCGACGGCCTCGATGGTTTATGCGCCGGCGTCACCGCCATCATCACCATCGCTTTTTTCCTGCTCGCCTGGGGCCTGGCAAGTTGGGAACACAGCCCCGTCGGCGACCCCGTCCGCCTCATTCTCTGCCTGGCTCTGGTCGGCGCTACTCTCGGATTCCTCCCCATGAACCGACACCCCGCACGCATTTTCATGGGCGACGCCGGCAGTATGCTCCTCGGTTTCGTCGCCGGAACCCTCATGCTACTCTTCGCCGAAAAAATCGGCTCCTGGACCGTCGGCGCCGTTGTCATCTTCGGCCTGCCCATCCTCGACACCGCCGTCGCACTCGTCCGCCGTTTCATCAACAAAAAACCTCTCTTCGTCTCCGACCGCGGACACATCTACGACCAACTCATGGACCGCGGAAACCCTCTCAAAACCGTCGTAGCAATCAGCTACGGCTTAGCCGCTCTCTATGCCCTCACCGGTATCCTGGTCAGCCAACTTCGCTTCCGACACAGCCTATTGGTCTTCCTCATTGTTGTCGCAACTTCCGCTGCCGTCGTCTGGCGCGGCGGCTTCCTCAAATTGTGGATTAAAAACGAACCCAAAAATCCCTGACCAGAAACAACAAAGACTTGTCATCCCCGCGCAGGTTCCGAATCCAGTTTTTATTCAGTTCCCATCCAACTTCCCTCCCACGCATCTTCACATCCTCACTCCGATGCACCAAATGAATTTTTATTCAATTTTACATAATCCAAAACAGGAAACATAATGTTTTTGTATATCCATCTTATCCATCCAGGCACGGACATTCAAAGTAGCCCAGGGACCCGAACCTTTCCCCCCGCCATTGTCATTGTCCCATAGCCACAACGGCGTAGGCCAAAGACAGTATCGCGGTTTCACCGCCTGGTAAAATTTCTCATTAACTCCGTTTTGACCGTGATGTGCCATTTGAACATAATCCGACCGCAGCTTGCCACTATATGGCCCCTTGAGTAACTTTTCTCCACCTTCAACTCCCAGATCACCCGTAAACAAAACCGTTTTTTTACTGTCCGTAACTTTCATCACCACGCTGGAATTATTAATGGGATTAGCAGTGATTTCCGGATTCTTAATACCCATAATTTCAAATCGAACTCCGTCAATCTCTATTACCTGCCCGATCGTGTGTTCAATAATTTGATACGCTGATTTCTCCAACGCTTTATTGAAATTCAGGGTCGTAGGTAATTCGTCTTTTTCATATTGCTCGATCCATTTCACTTCCGGTATAGAACCATACATCTTGTTGATCGTTAAACCGCCGGGATTATTCAACAACATCGTTATCGCATCCACATGATCCGAATGCGGGTGTGAAACAAACCACGCTTCAACTCGGTTCCCCAGTGCCGCCAAAAAACCCTTCAGATAACCAGCATCACCCGCAGTCCCCCCATCAATCACAATAACCTTGCCCTTATCGCTCTGCAAAACATAGCTGTTCATTTGACTTGGCGTTTGTGACGGCAACTGCCAAAGCACAAACTTACCACCAGCTTTCGCAACACTATTTTCGGCCCCGCATAGACAACATGGAACCAATCCCATCCCCAATCCCGTAACTCCGATACATTTCATAAATTTTCTACGATTCATTTTATCTCTCAACTTATCTCACCCCAAGGGCGGGCATCTTCTTACCCACACGGCTGACTCCCCACTCCGCCAACATTAATTTAAAGGTATAGGAATTTGTATTTCGCTGTTTCCGAAAATCGCAGCGACCAACGGGAGCATCGAAACTCCCTGTGGATCGCGGCGAATCCGGTCCAGCCAAAGCTGGCAATTTATTACTACATTCAAACCACACCTCATTATAGCCCCCTACTCCCCTACCCGTCAATCCCGATAATCCCGTCAAATAAATAATCCCGCACTCCACGTAGCGCAGGTTTTGTAGCTTTTCTTTTCTTTCTCTTTCATCTAAAATTTAAAATCTCCTTCTAACCCCTGACCCCTGGCCCCTGAAACCTTAAAATAATCTTGTCAATCCTGTCCGCCGCGTCTGCGACCTCGTCGCGACGGGTTATCCTGTCTAAAAAAACTAATGCATTTTCCCCTTGTATTCCGATGTAATTTCTGGTATAAAGAATATAGACCCTGACAGAGTGTGGTATTAATTTCGGTTACGGGCTCTTGATCTGACCGAAAACCCCCTTTGTTTGATTAAAAACTTTACTTTTGTGAGTTCGCCTCTGCCATGTTCGTTTAGTTGGCAGTTTTTTGAAGAACCGATACCCCATTATTTGGGAAGCCAGCTCTTATCGCGCCGGTCGTGCCTGCCAGCCAGGATTTCTGGAACATAAGCTACAGCTACCCACCTTGAATTAATGGGTTTTTCAAAAGCCCCTCTGACGGCATTGCGGTGGAGGCTTCTCTATACAACCAAACCTGCCATCTCGGCAGGTTTTTTTCTTTCCGCTCTCCCCAAAAAACATTTTCCCCCTTTCCCACAACTGATATCAACTTCTAACAGCAGCCAAGCATAGGGCGGTCCAGGTTTCGTGATCCCCCCAAAACGGTCCCACCTTTCATTCTTTTTTTTAATGAAGGTTCTGCAAAAACCACCGCATCCCCACCAAACAATTCAGCCCCATGTGGAAACATGGGGTCTTCTCCCCTCACGCTAGTGGGTCATCCCGAACGCAGCCGAAGGATCTATTTAATAAACCACTGCCCAGCAGCACCTTAAAATCTGAGGTGGCATGGGCATCTTGCCCATGATTCAAATTGTAGGATGGGCTTCAGCCCACGCTGCACCCCGTACACCCGAACGGTTGCTGTCCTTGCGAGGTGGCCCCCAGGGCCGACACAGCTATCTCCATCGCAATACAACAAAACCATTCAGCCTCGCGTGGTAACGCGGGAGTCTTCTGTACCGCTGGCATCTTGCCGGCTCTCTTAACTTCTTCCATCCAACCTGCCGCGACCTGCTGCGACTAGCGAAGCATGGCGAGCGGGCGATCCCGCGGCGGGAATCCAACACTCATAATTCAAAATTTAAATAAATCCCCTTCCCGGTCCGCCCATTATGATACCCATTGGGCATACTTAGGCCAACTTGCGGGCGATTTGTTCTTCCAGAATGTCGTTGACCGTCAAGGCGATTATGCTCTTTCCGGTTCTTTTGAAAAATGCATCTATTTCGATCAGGGCATCGCCGGTATAATCGAATGATACAAAAAATCCTTTGGTGCGGTCTTCACGCATCATCACCGCCTCAAACGCATCTATATCCGGCCGGCCCGCCTTGTCTTTCTGCTTGACCTGTATTGGGTACCATACATCCATAAAGTCCAGCTCACACTCTTTTTTCTTCGGCGTAGCGGCCGCTTTGCCCTCCCAGCCGATCAGTTTGAGCTTGTCATCATCGTAATCGACCGTATTCTCGGCGTAGCGGATATCGGTTTTCATCGCGTCAATCATATCCTCCAGCGCCTCATCCTTGGCGGTCGTAGCCGCCTCGGAGGCCGCTTTGGCGGCAATCGCGGCATTGAGCGCTGCGATATAGGCGGTCTTGGCCGTCGTCAGGTCCGCGACCGCTACCGGCGGGGCAGGATACAGCACGGCATTGGCGGTCAGCCCCTGATCATCGACTCGGCCAATGCTAAAACCTCTGCTTCAGTTCGGGGAAATCTTGCCATCTTACAATTCCTTTCCGTAATAAAGGTGATTAAAAATACCCCCACGGTTGTGGGCCCCCCGCACTTGCGGGGAAGTTTTTTTTATATTATTTTACGATAGTTTATTGCCATGGTTTTTCGTCTCCCTTTTCAGCCATTGCAAGCTGTTCTTATATTCTCTTCTATCGCCCGCTCCAAGTTGCCAAATGGATTGCGGTATAATGGCGAGGTTAACCTTCGGTTTTTTTACGCCGCGGGAAAATCGTAAAGTTGAACATTTTGTTAGGATATCGATTGTGCATACCTTACCAATTCCTTGAAATCACTTTCTTTGATGATACGAATATTTTGGCCTTTTGCAATGAGTTGTTCTGCCTTGAGGTGTTTAGAGCTTTTCTCTTTTCCTGCCAATTTGGAAACATCTTGATCACCAACCACCAACAAGCTTGTTTTCTTGGTTACCCTTGAGGCTACTGAACATCCTATACTTGCAGCTAGATCTGCGGCCTCATTGCGTGGAATATCTAATGCACCTGTAAACACCATAACCTCACCATACAACTCGCCTTCGGGATTACCCTCTCTATTTATCGCTGACCCACTGGATGAATTTGCGGGATATATTGGCTGTTTTACGCGTTTCAGCCATGACTCAACATCCAGGCCGCTAACTTCAATAGCAGCAAGAAGCACTTGGCCGCATGCCTTAGCATCTTCCATCGCATTGTGATGTTTAAATTTGTATCCGATTTTTTCGCATACGTTGGCAAGGCCGTAACCCCTCCAAGCACAATCTTCCCAAGTTCTACGAGCTACCTTTGCCGAATCAAGCCACACTGTGTGAAATTCATCGAGTTCGTATTTTGCCAATGCTCGATGTATAGACACACGATCGAAGTGGGTATGGCTTACGCAAATGTCGTTATTAAGAAAACGACATAAAACATTGACAATCTCTGGGAAAGTTGGAGAGCCAACAACATCTTCTTCGTTTATGCCATGAATATCGATGTTAATGAAGTCAAAGTAATCCTCTGGATCAATCAGCGATGACCATTCTTCAACTAAACGCCCTTCAACGTATTTTGCGATTCCAATCTGACAAATTGACGCCATATCTGCATTTGCAGTTTCAACATCAATCGCGACAAAACTCATTTTATTTCACCTTTAATTTCACGCATTACCATACTTTTTAACGTCACCGGTATATATGACTTTCATGCCGGTTTTAGAGCAAATAAGTTCAATTTCTTCGGATAAATCTATATCCAAGTCCTCACCTCTTAGCCCTTGCCACTCTGCTAAATAATAAAGAGTTCCATACTTTTCTTTCTTCTTAATTCTTTTCTCCACACCACCTTTCCATCCTAAAGTAGGTAATTCACCGTTTATGGCTCGTTCTGCCAACTCTGGCTCTTTGTTGCGGCGTTCTCTCCCAAGCTCCCAGCAAGTAATTAGCCCTTTATCTCGGCCTATCCAACGCGCATCCCAAGAAAGCCCTTCTCTTTTTGGCTCATTAAAAGAGCGATAAATCCGTTGGCTCATTTTGCACTCCGTGTTTTCTTTATACATTTAAAAATGATTATATTCGCCTAAGGCGGATATAAAACGGCAAACACAGGCAGTCTCTTTCTGTGTAATAATTCGCCGTGCCTTCTTGTCATGCATTCTACATTTTGTCACTTCAAGCCTTTACTTCAATTTTCGCCTTTTTTGTGGTTATTTCGTCTAAATCCGTTAAAATAAACGGCTTATACGCCTTCCCCCGCGTTCGCGGGGACAAGTTTGGCCTGTTTACAACGCCACGTTGTAACCTTACAATGTCATGTTGTAAGGCGACACTGTCGCTTTGTAAAGATCATCTGAGCCGTTGTTAAGATACAATATCACGATGTAAGGCCCATCCGGGCCGTTGTAAATGTCATCTGTCGCATTGCGACCTTACAATGTCACGATGTAAGCCGACAATGCCACGATGTAAGGCGACACCGTCGCTATGTAAAGATCATCCGAGCCGTTGTAAAGATACAATGCCGCATATCACGCTTACAATATCACGAATTTTATCTTTCTCCCTTATTTTCAAAATTCAAATACCGTCATCAATAAATTTTGTCATTTTATTTTCGCCAGCAGGCTTTAAGCCCAAGTATTGCATTTCTTCATACCATTTTTTTAGACCAAGTTCAGCATCAGCAGTTGACTTGTCCAAGTAAGGGCTTACATGTTGAATCCAAAGCAAGATTTCAGTTTCAGTCACCTCCTTGGCATTGGCAAATATTTTAGCAGTGTTGACCAATTGAACTGCTAACTTTTCGTCGATAACCTTTTCTGGCTCGGACCAGTGGGCTTTACCAAGGCAATCAGTATAAAAGCCAATTTGTTTAACTTGGTCTAAGAGATATGGATGCTCTGAGTTCTCATCGAAAAGGTTAGCAAAATCCTTTAACTTACTGGCGCCTTTAGATAAAAATTGCGAGAAAGGCCACATTACATTTTTCTTGGTATGATAGCGATATTCGCGCCATCTGTTTTTTATTTCATTTGATGTTTTTGCCCCCGCAAGGTGCCGAAGTACCATGAGTTTGCCAGATTCTTCAATCGATAATGTTGCTAGGGATGCAGCGGTTGGATAACGCCTGTCATTCAAAAGCAACTCAGCATCATCCACAAGACGGCGAGCATTTCGTATTGCCGCATTCATTCCATCAGTAATTTGGCTTGGTGTTAGCGCACCTTTGTATTGTTCAAGTTTTTTTCTCATGTTTATTTATGTCGCACTATTTTAACGATTGCCAATTTTCATTTACAACACCACCATCACCATATTCTTCAATAGCCTTTCAGCAATAAAATAATTCGCGTTCATTCGTGTAATTCCGTGCCGGGCTCTCCGCTTTGCTCCGTGTCGTGGCGAAAGAAAGATTTCCTCACACCAAGACACCAAGTCACAAAGGTAATAATTAATAATGCTTTCTCTTCGTGGCTTTGTGGCTCTGTGTGAAAAATATAAATCTGCGTCAATCTGTGGCAAATATTCATAAAACCACCATCACAGTATTACTCTCCGGCCTTTTACCTCATTTATTTACGTTAATAATCCGGGCTTAGCGGTAAATTAATATTGTACGGGTAAAAATAAAATTTCCTGTACAATATTTACCTTCCTCTGAAACAGCAAATGCTCAAACTGATTTCCCGACAAGCCTTATTGCCCCCCATTATAAAACCCCGTCTCCAATCCTGTCAATCCCGATAATCCCGTAAATCCTGTCAAATATTCTTAATTCTCTGTCATCTATAATTTATAATTTATAATCTCTTTACCCCCACCCCGTCAATTCCTTAATTTTGTTATTTCCTATCATTTAACTATGCTTTATCAAGGCTGAATTTCTCATTCACCTAAATCCTGTCCCCTGAACCCTGCCCCCTACCCTGAACCCTGGCCCCTGAACCCTGTACCCTACAAAATCAGCGTAAACTTGTCGCGGCGGAGCTTTGCTTGTCTTGTCGTAGCTTCATGCGAAGACAGAAGCGAAGCCGGATCGGCGTTAATCTGCGGATAACAATCTTAATATCAGTGTTTATCAGAGTCTAATTTCTTGTCTTCTCTGCGTCTTAGCGACTTTGCGCGAAATCTATTCTTCCATCCAAAATCTAAAATTTATAATTTATAATCTAAATGGTAGGCCCAAAATCCAATTTTTAATCCCCACCACAACACTAGGAATTAAATCTGCAAAAAAATCCGTGAAACTTGTCGCGGCGGAGCTTAAGCGAAGCCGGATCCGTGTAATCCTATGAACCGGAGCCTGTCAATCACTTTCATCGTACTTTTTGCATTTTTCTTCTTTCGGTTGTGGCAAACCT
>JAFGSR010000194.1 GCA_016934515.1 Sedimentisphaerales bacterium | reverse complement strand
CCGGAGGCCTAAAGCGTTAAACTCAAAGGTGTTACAGTCAAAACGATGAATTATTTACCAACTTTTTCCGATGAGAACCATATTTTTAAAATAGCTCCTCCTCTGGAAAAAATTACAGTTTTATTAAAGCGGTTCGTCTTTATTGAAGCGGTTCGTCGCCCACCTGGGAAATCCACTGACGCGTCCACTTGACCGTTTCCAGGTTTAGATCGCAGATGTTGGTCCCCAGAAATATCATTCCTTCAATTCGACCTTGCCGCAGCCACTTTAAACCAAGTTGGCATTGTTTTTTCATCCACTCCTGCGACATGGGCTTACTATCACCGAAATCCCACATATAACAACCCAGCCAGATCCGCTTCTCCGGCATCATCTCTTTTAATTTCTCAAAGTTAATTTCCAAATCCTTCAGGTCTTCCGACTTCCAGGTCCAAAGCGACACCACATCACAAAAATCAATGTGTTTCAGAATCCGCTTATCCAACTGATGCGTGTAAAGCGTCACCCCCAAATCCAATTTCCGCCCGTTGATATCATTCAACCGCTGGCGGATTCCACGCAGTTGCTCGACCGTCATGGCGCCGGTATCAGACTCACTCTCGTCTTTGGCCGATGGTGTTCTGGTATCGATATGAAAAAAATCATCCATAAAAACACCCGTAATATTCGGCTGCACCGCGGCCAATCGCAACACCTGCTCCCTTTCCTCGTCGCTGGTGGCCCCGTTGGCCCCGGCAATCGACCAGTTCACTTGTTTCATCGAAGCAAAGGGCACGCTATATTGGTCAAAAGGCGGCGACGGTTTACCTTCGTAACGAACAAAGATAATGTTCGACACACCCATATAGTGCGCCCCCTCCACCGGCGTAATCCGGGAATCGCCCGGCAGACCCCATTGACCGTTATACACCCCGGCCTCATGTGACCAAATCCAAAAATGATCCCGGACCGTTGCCCCCTTACTCCCGGATTGCTCCCTTGTGATTGGACCGTTTCTCGAACACCCAACGTTCAGAACAACAGCGGAAACCATCAAAATAATCGTTACCAAAACTCTGGCTACAACAGATAAAATTTTACATCGCACATCTAAGTTTTTCATCTATCTGACATCTCCCATTTAACATTGCTCATCTTAGCTCAGATACGCCGCCTGACCTCTTTCCTGACAAAATAACAAATCTGTCCCAAAACTCAAGTTTTCTAAATCCATCTTGACTGGATTACTTCTCAAGTCTTTCGCAGATAATGTTGCTCAGGTCAAAATTAAGACCGGTGGATTTCTCGTTCTTGCCCACTATTTTGAACATGATATGGTTTTCACCTTCGACCAGATCGACTTCCGCCAGGGAAAGTTGGCCGCTCTTTTCTCGCGTTTCGCCATAAAGGTCCAGCACTTCCGAAACCGGGGCTTCGTCCACAAAAAGCTGCACCTGACCTTGGGCGGGTCCTTTGACTGCTTCGATGCTGACCTGGTATTTACCTGCCACGGACAATTCGCAGGTTAATACAATGAAATGAGGGCCGTACCAGTTATCGCTGTCTTCAGCCTTCACGGATAAAAAGCGAACATTACCTTTATCAACTTTTTCCACAGCTTTGCTCAGCGTAACATTATCCATGGAAAAAGCATGAATAGGCAGGTTCCATCCGGGAACGAAAATGATTTTTTCAAAGTCAATAACTTCCCGATCCCTCCCGTCGGGAATTGTAAAATCACACGTAGGACGGTTTTGGGAATATAAATAGGCTACGCTGCTGTAGTCGTTGACCCGTTCATTTTTTACTGGAGCATGTTCGATCGTCTGGAGAATGCTTTGCCGATAGGAATAGGCATCGCCCAGCATTAAGCGGTAGCCCCCCGTTCGGCCCAGATGTTTCTGATAGCCCAGGCACCCACTTAACACGAACGAACGCCGCGAATCCCACCGCCCCGGCAAATCGTACCAGCCGCCGTTATAAAAATCCTCCGATCCCGTGCCGTGGATAACCAACTCACCGTCGATGGTAGTCTGATCGTCCCCTTCGAAAAAAATAGTGCTGCCCGAGGCTTTCCCCTGGGATTGCTGGATGCACCCGACCAGATGCCCTCGACCTTCGGTTTCGATAAAGGTATAAGGCTTCCCTTTGGTGGTGGGGTTTTCACGCCGCCACAGAGCATAGAATTTGCCTTCGTCGGCTTTACGCGGAACAGGAGCAAAAATAATTTCCGCTTTTATTGGGGCTGTAGGTTTATTTGTATCGTTAAACAACTCGATTCGAGCGGATTTATCGAATGGCATCGGAAAATAACAGTAATTTACATTTGCCTCCGTACCCACCAGCAGCGATTTCACCGCCGGCGACCCAAAATAGTAACCGAAAAAATCACCCGCCGGAGAAAGTATAGCAGGCTCCTTATCATCATCCCAATAGGCCCGTAAAACAATGCCGCGATCTTTGCCGACAAATGCATCCGCCGGCGAAACCCGCAGTCCAACAATCCGTCCGGGCTTATCGGTTTCGAAAACCTTGAAGGATTGACCGGGATTTATAGATGATATTTCAGTTTGATAATGATGGGATTCAGCGTTCACGCCCAACGCATAAGAACTGATATCACTCCCACTTGAAGCAAAGAGTTTTTTTGCTTTTTCAAGATGTCTCAAATACTCACCACTCGGCTTCGGATCGAAACTCGACAGGGCAGTATCAGCGGCATATTCCGCGTAGTTTATCTGAATAAATTGCAGTCGCTCGGTTTTCATCAGTATCTTGCAGGATTTCTTATAAGATAGCGGCAGATAACTATAGAACCCCCCGGCTCCGTAACCCACCAGCGGACGAACAAAAACCGGATGCTTTCCCGTAAAAATGTCCCGGAATTTCACCCGAATACGCGGCTCTTTCTCGCCGTCAAAATAAAATTCCACCATATCCTCCGTAGGCGTAGGCGTCCAGATGCGATAAATCACCCCCGGCCCCGTAAGCTCGGCAATAACCAGCCCGTCGTCTTCTTTGCGAATAAAAGAATACTTTCCCGAAAAGCCATCGTCATTACCCCCGGTCCGATCATAGCTCGACAGCGAACCCACCTTGACAGATGACTTAAATTGCGGCAAACGATCCAGACGATACAACTCCTCCAGCGGCTCCATCGGCTCCTCCGCAACTGCAACCAGATTAGCAAATCCGACAAAAAACAACAAAACCCAAAGAACTTTTAATTTACTCATGATATTTCCTTTTAATCTCACCTTTCCCCTTTACACGATTAAAACATCATTTGCTCCATAAGACTCCCGTAATCCTACCAGATTCACCTTGAACTGGCAATTCACTCTTTTTTCCCCAGCAAAATTTCACGTGCAATCCACTAATTCCCCTGCTAAAATAAGCTTTGTTACTGACTACTGGTGAAATTCCAACTGCTAGACCGTACACATCAACAATCTAACTGAGGGATTTGACGCAATGGCTAAAAAACAAGAAAAACAATCCGAAAAACTCTGTGATTATTCCTGCGAATTCGCCGCTTTAGCCCGCAACGCTTGTTGCAGCAAAAACGCCACCATCTTCTGCAAAAAGCTAAAAAAAATGGTCCGAATATTATCCCCCTGCCCCTGCCCGGACAAAAATCAACCACCCAAATCAAAATAATCATTCCTCTCCTGGATTTTAAACTTTTGGTTCAACTCCAAAAAAGTTGGTCGTTTTGATCGGTGTCTATCTGAATAAATATTATTTTTGACAGGATAACCCGTCGCGACCTGCCGCGACCAGCGCGTGCACGGCGGGCGACGTCGCAGACGCGGCGGACAGGATGATCGGGATAGTTGGCTTGGCAATCGCAATCGCTCTGCTTATGGAAGATGCCCGGATGCAACTATTTTCCACTTTTCAGCACGTCTTCCACCATCTCAGCCAAAACGGCTTAGGTTTATTGCACAGAGGGCACATCAGTTTGATTCATACGGTCCAATTTCGTGTAATGGTATTGGCTCGAAAAGTAATGGCTTAAGCAGGGCTACGTCACCTAGAAACTTCTGTCCCGGTGCCATCAGTATCTGCTCCAGAGATGGATCGATAACCGCATTGAGGGCTGTCTGCTGAATCTGACCACGACGCAAGAAGATGCTGTCGCAGCGGATGAAGGCATTGCGAGAGACAAAGTTCACATTAGCCTGGATTTTGAGAGAGGTCAATTCGGGATAGTGTTTCACATAGGAGGGACTGCCTGCCTGGGGCAGAAAACGCTCTATCGCTTCGAGCCAGCGTTTCTCAGCCCAACTGGTAAAGCTGAGTCCACTATGACAATCGAGGAACAGATTACCATCTATAAGGTTTTCTTTGCCCCCGTGGATCTGGACGCCGCCAAAATGAACAGCACCGCAGCGTTGGAAGATGTTTCCATAAACAGTGACGCCGCTAATCATGTCATCCAGGCGGACACCGGCCGCCCCGGTAGCGGTGCCGCCGGTTATATCGCTCCACAAATTCCAGCGAATTACTACTCCGCGATACAAAGGATTGCCCCACATATCCAGTCCGCCCTGGTCATCCGATTCCTTTACCACTTTCCGTATGACATTCAGTTCAATAAGGTGATCGTTTCCATTGATGCGCATGGATGAGGAAGGCATGTTCTCAAACAGATTGTGGGTTATCCGATTGCCGCAGCCATCGAGGCGAACCGCCGGAGTGTAAGTACGTTTGAGGCGCGATATGTTAAAGACGTGGCAATTCTCGACGTAATGTCGGCCGGGGGTTAGTTTTTGGAGATCGCCGCCGGTGATGCACATTCCGCCGCAGCCGAGCGTGTGCATGGTACAACCGAAGATGCCATGGTGTATTCCCCCTTCAACGACGACCGCATCCCCACCCAGTCTCCTTATCGTACAATCGTCCACCCGACAATCCGATCCTCCACTAATATGAATTCCGTTACCGCGTCCTTCCTGAAGCGTCAGTTGACTTAGTATTACATGCCGGACATCAGTCATCTTGATAAAGGATTGGTCAAACACACTTAAAACCGTCTGTGCCGACGCTGTTTCAATGTCTTGCCGGGGCAGCCAGTAAATTGTCGCCGTACGGCGATCCAGATACCATTCTCCCTCGGTGTCAAGTTCGCGAAATATATTAAGTGCATAGTAGCGTTGACCCTTTCGATAGCCGTATCGGGAATAGGGTTGCGCTAACGTGAACGTTTGAGTATCCGGATCAATCGAAGCGACTTTCTGAAATTCTTCCAACCAGTCAAAGAACCAATAGCCATAGAGGCGCACATCCGGTTCATCAAGCCAGCGGTTCGGTCGATCTTCGATGTAACTAAACTTTCCGTCTCGACATCCTTCGATCTCCCACTTTTTGAAGATGTCTTTACCGCGGATATCGCCAATCTTGACAAAGCCCTCATTGGGCCAGCGTGCCAGCGTCTGTGGTTGGCCATCGACAAACAGCTCCGGGCAACGATGCAGCTCCGTAGCGTCGCCCAAATCCTCAATTCCCAGGGCTTGCAGGTCGGCTTGCAGCACGCGGTCGCGAATTTTCGTATCGAGCCGGGCCCGCAACTTCGTGTCTGAGATTGGTTTCCATCCGGTGATGGTTACCCCGCCGTGAAAAACAGCCGACCGGCCCGGCGCTGACTGATAGATGATGGGACTATCGGCGGTACCGGAATCTTCGGACGTAAGTTCCAGGGTTCGATCCCAGAAATACTTCCCACCACCAATCATAATCCTTATTCCACCTTTGGGCAGGCTTCCGGAATGTGCTTGCTTTAACGACCGTATCGCATCGCGTGCTCTTTCCAAAGTGCGGAAAGGGTTCTTCTGTGATCCGTCCCCAGTATCATTACCAGTGGGCGCTACATAGAACTGCACAGCCGGTGCCGGCAGCGCGGGCAACTGCACGCGGTAGGAGGCCGGATCGCGGGCCGGTAGTCCCCGACCCAGACGCTTCACTTCCGCGATACGTCTGCGAGCTGTGTCGCGCTGAAACTGCAACAGGCTCGCATCGGCTGCCAAACGTTCCCAGGTCGCCAGGGCAGTATTTTGATCCTGACGGGCCTGGGCAACTTCTGCTATCCCAAATAAGGCCAAACCGCGAACAAATGATGGAGTCTGGGCATCTTGAGTGACTGCCTCGAATCCCTGAATAGCTACATCCAGTTGCCCCTGGGCCAGGGCCTTGGCCGCCTGGTCAAGTGATGGATAATGTGATAAGAAGGGATCATTTGATGTCTCGGCCTGGATAACGAGCGCCGGCACAAAGGTTATGATCAAAACTATCAAGATATAACGCGAATGATTTTTTTGTGTCGAGCAATGTTCTGTCATGGTTTGCGTTCTCCTGTTAAACGGAATTTTCCAGATAAATAACTCTAAGCAGACTTCTTCTGTTATTTATCATGATCCTGCCAAATTGGCAAGTCATTTTGGTAGGATTTCAGTATATCAAGCTGTATCCGGCACTATCGCGGACAGATCGAAAACGACAAGTTATTTTATAAAAATAGGTTCTTATCGCAAAAAGTTGGTTAAAAAAGAAATTTTTTAGACAGGATAACATGATTGACATGATATAAAATCCTGTTAATCAAGGTCTTGCAATCCCTTAAGGTGCTATTGCGGTTATTTTTGTGTTAAGAGTATTGGCACCATAAACCAAAGCCGTTTTAGCTGAGCCGTTGGGAGAGGTGATGAAAAAGCAGCCATAGTCACATCCCGACACCTTCCATAAGCAGAGCGATTGCGATTGCGAATCTAACTATCCTGAACATCCTGTCCGCCGCGTCTGCGACGTCGTCGCGACGGATTATCCTGTCAAAAATAATATTTATTCAGATAGACAGGATCAAAACAACCAACTTTTTCCGAGTTGATCCGAAAAATATTAATGCTTCTGACATTTCACATTTTCACGCTTAAAACATCATTTGCTCCATAAGACTCCCGTAATCTTACCAGATTCAACTTGAACTGGCCATTCACTCTTTCACTCTTTCTTTCTTTTCGCAGCAAAATTTCCCGTGCAATCCACTAATTCCCCTGCTAAAATAAACTTTATTATTGTGAATTGGTGAAATTCCAACTTCTAGGCCGTACACATCAACAATCTAACTGAGGGATTTGAAGCCATGGCTAAAAAACAGGAAAAACAATCCGAAAAACTCTGTGATTATTCCTGTGAATTCGCCGCTTTCGCCCGGCACGCTTATTGCAGCGACAACGTTACCATCTTCTGCAAAAAACTCAAAAAAATGGTGCGCAAGTTCTCCCCCTGCCCCTGCCCGGACAAAAATCAATTACCCAAATCAAAATAATCACTCCTTTTTTAAGTTTTTAAGCTGAATTCTGTTTACATTATCATGCAAACCGGGTAAAATAAGCTTCTCAGTAGTTTTTTTGGCTGGCATTTTGTATGTCCGCCGGCCGTTAGTTTAATGTTAATTCCTATAAATATGTCGATTTAGCTCTAACCAAGGATACTCAAAATATGAAAAATTCCATTTTCTGTAATTTCGCCCGCTGGTTGTTGCTGTCGCTAATGATTTTTATCTTGCCTTCCTGTCTGGAACCGGTGGTGGTTCCCCAGGTCACCGTCAATGAGCCTATTGAGGTAACTTCTTCCGTACGACCGGTGATGCTGAAAAAAGTAATGGTCAAAATCCCCCGCGGCACGGTCATCGGTCAGTTTAAAGCCGGAATGTTTTGTGAGCCGATCGATAATATCAAGTGGCAAAGCGGCAGTTTAAATTGGGATGTTGACGATTTAAGTGCCGTAATCCGCGAGGAATTTGAAGCAGCCGGTTACAAGGTCCTGGGTGAATCCGACTCCCTGTTTGAT
The DNA here is from genome assembly GCA_016934515.1 of Sedimentisphaerales bacterium. Taxonomy (GTDB): domain Bacteria; phylum Planctomycetota; class Phycisphaerae; order Sedimentisphaerales; family SM23-30; genus JAFGSR01. Next base: position 4,080 of record JAFGSR010000194.1, on the reverse strand, counting down.
GATTTCCGGGCCGCCGAAGCGGATTATTATCTGGGTGCTTTGATTACCATGATAAAATATGAAACCTGCTGTTTCGATGGTTTTGCCGGGGACACTAGCGACGGCAAAGGAAAAGCCTACGTCGAGGTTGAATGGCAGGTTTACAGTAAACGCCTCCGCGATGTGGTCCTGAAGTTGAAATCAGAAGGTTCCGTTCAGGATTTTAATTTCCAGAACGCCGATCTTCTGGAACCGGTGCGCATGGCTTTTGGACAGGCAGCCCACAACCTGTTAGCGGAAAAAGAATTTTATGATTTATTCGTGCTTGAAACGGATATGGTCCGCCAGGAGTTCTCACCGATAACCATTCATGTTAAACCGGATGCAATTTCAACGGAAAATGATGCGACAAGTCCCGTTAATAAAGCCCGACTTTCGGTTTTGACTATTTACGCAGGCGATTTTCATGGTTCCGGTTTCGTAATCTCGCAAGATGGCTACGTCCTGACCAATCAACACGTGGTGAATAAAGCGAAAACAATTACTGCAAAAACTCTTACCGGAAGAGAATTATTAGGCGAAGTCATCAGAGTCGATCGGGCCAAGGACGTCGCCTTGATCAAACTGGAAAAGGATATTTATGAACCGCTGACAATCGGAAACTCTTCCGATCTCCAGGCCGGAACCGAGGTTTACTCCATTGGCTCGCCTCTGCTGGATAAATACGGACAATCCCTAAGCCAGGGAATTGTCAGCGGAATTCAGACCGAAAACGGAAATCGCTACATCCAGAGCGACGTCTCCATCCACCCCGGAAATAGCGGCGGACCGCTTATCACTGTCGATGGTAAAGTGGTTGGAGTAGCCGCAATGGGCGTTTTAACTAATGAGGGATTGGGCGTTGGCATCAACCTGTTCATCCCCATCGAGGAAGCAATTAAAACCTTAAACCTGCTGCCCTCCAACGAAAAATTATCTGATTAAAAAATGGCGTCTCCTAACTCTTTATAACTCCAAACGCCTTATAGCCCCGAACGCCTTATAGCCCCGAACGCTTATTGCAATTTCATCAGTATCGCTGCATAGTAAAATCGCCTACTCCGGTTATAAAACCGAATCAACTATCGCCCAGCCACTCGTACAATCAACTTAATTTCTCACGGTGAATCACTCTGTTGTTCTAATTCCGATTGGAAGTCCATCTTGAATTTGTCAAAGTAGAAAGAGGTAGTCAACTGATTGAACTCAGCAGCGAAAGGCACAATAGCCTTAACCAGTTCAGCGTAGGCGGCTTCATCCAGAGCCTGGATTTCTCTCTTACACTGATAGAGCGGCAATTCCATCTGTTCGGCGTTGAGCATCGTCTGCAGGATTTGTCGGCTGAGATCAGCTTCGATTTCTTCCTTGAAATTCCCCTTATTCAGTTCGATTTCCAATACCGAGGTTATGACCCGCGACAGATATTCATATTCTCCGGGCGAAAGCTGCTGCTGATCCAGCGACGCGAAGTACTGTTCAGTAATAGCTTTAAACGAGCTGGACATACTACTAAATAGAGTTGTAAGGTCGCTAAAGGACGGTTTTTTTTCCGTTTCTTCGGTTTCCTCCAGTTTTTTTATGTGCTGGTAGAATTCGGTATTGCCGATAACTTCGTGCAAAACGCGACGAATCGCGAAAAAGCTTTCTACCTGGGCATTACTCAGCGTAATTGTTTCAGGTTCCGTGAAAGGGTACTTTTCGTTGAGTTTCTCGGTGTTTTCTTCGACAATTACCTGAATTTCTTCGAATTCGCGGGCAAAATCCTGAATTTGTTTGATGAAAGATCTGATTTTAAGGTAGCCTATAACGCCTAAAGCCAAAAAAACAATTAATACAATTATGCAACCTTTTTTCATTTTGCGGTTCTCCGATAATAATTGAGATTTTCTTGTTTTTAAAACAAAAGAGATACTCAGGATAAGTCGGTGGGCATTTTATAATATTCGGTAAGTTGTTGCAATGAAAAAAGTTCGGTAAATTTCACAGCCTGGGGGTGAGGATTCCAAGCGTCCGGGATTTGGATGAGACGGCAGGGGGGTCGAATTACGGGAAAGGGCAAAAGTGAGGGAAATCGGCAAGTTTCTGCCGAGGCAGCTCCAGGTGTTGCTTGAGAAGTTCATTGGACGTTGGGGGTGCGGAATTAGGTTCCTTCGCTACTTCAATGCAAGATTTTTTGGAACGTAAGTGCTTATTTTGCGTGTTGCAAAATCGGCCACATTATTAGACATGCGGTATCCATTATGTGGCCGAAAATGAGGCGCTAAATTGGGGTTTTGGGTGTTAAGATAGGTAAGCTGTAACGATTATAACGGGCCAAAAGCGCGACAAAAGTGGGCCGAAAATGAGAAAAGATGAAATTCAGTCAAAAAACAGGTGTGAAAGTTGGGTGGTTTTGGGGTGGTTTTTGCAGAAAGTTGGGGCAAAGTTGGGGGTTATTTAGAGTTTTTTGCGATTTTTGAAAAAGGCTTGTCGCGCTTTTGGACACATTTCGAGAGAGGAAAAATCTCTATAAGGTATTCATTTATAACGATTTACGCCGATTATCGCTGAATGAAACAAATTATGGATTATGGATGATTGCTATCGGGTATTTGGTTCGGGGGGATTTTTCGGGGAAAATTAATGTAAACCCTTTTGTAACCGCAGATTAACGCAGATTAACGCAGATTTTGTAGAGAATAGGGTTTAGGGGCCAGGGTTCAGGGTACAGAAGGAGATTTTGAGTTTTAGATTTTTAATTCCCGCCATGCTCATGACCGCCTGCCGAGTTCGAGGTCTGTAGCGGCAGGTCGCGACGGGAGCAATAAATCCCACCCAAAAAAAATCAAATTTTCAAGATTATGAATTTCAAAACAGGAAAAGTCAGGTTGGCAAGCACCTGATCCAGATGAATAGAAGCGGGAAAATAGAGCATAGTAAACATGTAGTATATAGAAAAATAAGGGATTGACGGGAGGGGGGATGGTATGTTATAATGGAGGGTAAATATAATATATCAAAGGAGGATTGTAATGGTTAATGCATCACAAGAGTTGTATGAATCGCCGCACGTATTTTCCCGCAAAATAAAGACACATCAGGTTTACCGGCTGACAATTGTTTTCGTATTATTATGTGTTAGCACTGCTCGGTCAGATATCCTATATCGCAACAGCGGCAGTGTTTCCGAAAACGAGTCGACCTATGCCGCCTGGCTGGATGACGTTGGTATTACGGAAGATCAATTGCAGTATCTGGTGGATTTTGAAACCGGCTTTACCGAAGGCCAGAATATTTCGGGCATAGCAGGATTGTTTTCCGGCGGGTTGATTATAACTGATTCAAGCAGTACAAATGCCGCCATAATCCGCTCTTCCAGTTCGTATTTCGGAGGTTCGTATCCTGTCGGGACATTTTCGGTTGCCCATAATGAAAAGGCTTATCTGGAACTGGACTTCACTGCGCAACCTGTGGACTATGTATCGTTTCAGGATATTGACCATGCGGGAACAACAGTATATGTTGATTTTATTGAGGGGCCCTCGGTTTCCTTCAGTGTCGAAACAACAAACACAAGTGGAACCAGTGCCGAATTTATCGGCATCTTTCACAATGATATGCCCATGATATCAAAAGTGCGTTTGGACGCTAGCGGAGATGGTGAGTGGGGGATCGATACCATCCGCTATGGTGTAGTTTCGCCGTGTATAGTGGATTTAACCAGCTTTGCCAAATTTGCCACGGAATGGCTATGCGAAGGGCCGGGCTTCGCAGCCGATCTTAGCCACAATGAACAAGTTGCGTTGGAAGACCTGGCATTACTGGTCGAACTGTGGCTGCAACCATGCCCACCAGACTGGCCACTGTAGTAATAGTATAGAATAAGTGTAAGTGTTCACGGTTTAGATAGACCATGCCCGCCGTGGCGAGAGTATGACAAGAACTCAGAGAATTTTAATTTTGGTTCTTATCGCAAAAAGTTGGTTAAAAAAGAAGTTTTTTAGACAGGATAACATGATTGACTTGATATAAAATCCTGTTAATCAAGGTCTTGCAATCCCTTAAGGTGCTATTGCGGTTATT
>JAFGSR010000193.1 GCA_016934515.1 Sedimentisphaerales bacterium | reverse complement strand
GTGTCTTTGTGCCTTAGTGGTGTAATTTCTTAAAATAAAATCATGACTATCCTGTTATCCTGTCAAAAATTCTTTTCTTCTCTGCGACTTTGCGTCTTTGCGTGAGATATCTTGATTGCAGCTTGGCCACCCTAACTCCGCATCCAGTCCTTCAGATTCTCCGCCAACACTTCCACACTCCGCTTGACCATGATGTGTTCGATTATCTTAGGCTTGATTTTCAGTTGCAGCATAGCTTTTTCCGCGCGATCCCAAAGCTTCTCCTCCTTGGGCGTGTCCTTAGCCAGATACAAATCCGTCACCAGCTCCTGCAGCTTCTGCAGCTTGATGCTGTCCAGATTATCATAATAACGCTTAATAACCTTCTGTTGGTGTTTACTGTATTCTTTCGCACTCATACTTTTTTCAAATCTTGTTGGTTAATTCTCAATCACCACCACAACCGGCTTGTGATCGGAGGCAACTTTAGTCTGCTCGGTGCGGATGGTTTCGCACGAAACCACCTTCTCCGCTAAATCTTCCGACACAAAAACATAGTCGATCCTTCGGGAACTGTCGCGGTTACTGCCCGGCTCTCCCGCACCCGCCAACACAAAACTATCCTTCAATTTCTCCAGAATTATCGAAATCGGCCGCGACCGCACCTTGCCCTCACTGTCATCCACCCCCGGTGGTACCGCGTTAAAATCACCCACCAGAATCGTCCGCATCGGCCTATCAGGCAACAACTCAATAATATCCCTCGCCTGCTCAGCACGCCCCAAATCACTGCGATGATCCAGATGCGTCACCATCACCGTATAATCGGCCCCACCTACATTAACAACCGCTTCAATGCAAATCCGTGGCTCGTTATTCTCAAAACGATAAAGCTTATGACTGGTCCATTTCTTGATCGGAAACTTACTCAACAGGGCATTGCCGTACTGATTAGGCTTGGCCGCATCGCCGCTGTTCAGCGTCGGAGCATAAACGTAGTGCATAGCCAGCTTCTCCGCCAGCAACTTCGGCTCATCAAGAAAATCACTCCGCGCCGCAAAATTATTGTCCACCTCATTAAGCCCCACAATATCGGGTTTCTCCCGCGCAATAATCGCCCCTATCCTGTCCAGATCTAATTTGCCATCCATCCCGCCGGCATGATGGATATTGTACGTCATCACTTTCAGATTCCCCGGCTTGCCATTAACCGCCTCCGGCGAACTCACCGCACAGCCGCCCAGAATCACCATCGCCACCAGACCAACCACTACCAATACCTGATTAACGTTGTTCTTGTTAAGCATTTTTGATTCCTCCGTTTAACTCGCTGACTTACTAGTTATCTTGCTACTTTTGTAAATCAACCAAACTGCCACCATCGCCGCAACCAGATACCCAACCCAGGCCCAGTTAAGCACATTCTGCAATCCCACCACTTTATCCGCCAATGCACCGATACCAATAAAAAACACACCTGACAAACCCCACGCCCCTCCCACTATCATCGCCATTCGGCTGCCCAGCTTCAGTCCTCGGCTGTGCCGCGCCATATTAACCATCAACGGATAAGGTGGAATCACCCCGAATCCGCCCACCACCAGCAACCAAGCTGCCCATTCGTGTTGCATAAACCAGCCATGCAAAACCAAAAAAGGAATCCCCATCAACAATGCCAAAACAATACACCTGTGCTCGCCCAGCCGCCCTGCAACCCAGCCCCAAAATAGCGAACCTATCACCCCCCCACCGATCAGCAACAAGGTCGAAAAACCACCGAACTCCAGCGGAAACTTCAACTCATTCAACCTCGAAGGCAAAAGCCCCACAATCACCGTGGACGCCAGCGTAACCGGCAACGCCATCGCAAACACCGTCCAGAATGAAATCTGATCGACAACTTCTCCACCGTTCTTTGGTGGCTTGTCCACCGCCAGCCGAACCCTAAACAGCATTATCGCTCCCGCCGCCAAAGCCGCCGCCGGGATCAAAAACATCAAACCGCCCAATCCCAAACTCGAAACCAATATACTGGCGATCCACCCGCCCACAGCATACCCAAAAAAACCACACATCATAAAAATGCTCGTCGCTAGCGCCCCCGATATCTTATCCAGAGTGTAAATCCCCCGCAGTCCTTCTGGATGCGCTATACCGATTCCGACTCCCCCCACCAATGCTATCACATAAAGCCACAAATCCGGCAAAAAATCCATCGGAACCAACGCCATCAAACAAAGCACCGCTGACCCCAGAATCCCCAACGGCAAAAACAACGGCCGCGTCTGCTCCGCTCGCATGTGACCTGTCAAAATCTGCACCCCGTTCGCCGCAAAGCTCAACACCGACAACAGCACCACACCCCGCGTCAGACTCATACTGAAACTGCTGCGTATCTCCGGCAGCACCGCCGGCATCATCCCGGAAAATACATCCACCAGAAAATGACCGAACGTCAACACCCCCAATTGCGCCCATTGTAAAGATACACTTCGATTACTCAACTGCCATCAGCTTTCTCGCCCTCTTAATCCGCCCCTTGGTTTTTTGTCACTCATCAACCTTATACTTGCCGCGGTATTGCTCCGCAGGATATTTCGCACCGTTGATCTCCATCTTCTCCCAAAAAGCCTCGCTCAAATCCACTCCCATCACCACCGCCAGATTAAGCAGATAACAAAAAACATCCGCCATCTCCTGTCGAACTTGCTCCATCTGCTCCGCGTCCTGCTCCACCTCAAACGATTCAGCCCCGCTGATCCACTGAAAATGCTCCAGCAACTCCCCCGTCTCGATAGCAATCCCCATCGCCAGGTTCTTGGGTGAATGAAACTTCCGCCAATCCCGCTCCTGCTCAAATTTCTCCACCGCATCTTTCAACTGCTTAATTGTCGTACTCTCGTCGGCCATAATCAGATACCTGGTATGAATTTTTGAAAAGCCAACCTTAATTTTCAGACTGCATCGGCTGCAGCATCAGATCGGTTTGTTCGGGACTGGTTCGAAATCGGCTAAGCCACTGCAAAATAGTCGGGTAAACTTCCTCCCGGGCTTTCTTACCGATAATAATGTCGTCGTGACCGTAATCCTCCACCTGCGAATTCACCCGACCGAACATCTTGAACTGCTTGTTGCTGCTCTTGATCTGACGATACGCAAACTGCACCGCTCCCGGCGTCGCCATGTTGTCCACCGTACCCACCAGCAAATAAGTCGGAGTAGTCACGTTTCGCAAACCCGCCGTGTAATCCACGCTTTTGTCCAGCGACATAAATCGCTCCGTCCGCACCATATTCATCAACTGCTTAAACTGACTCGGCCCCATCTCTTCCGATGCCTGAGACTGCAGCAACCGCATAACTCCCCCGTCAATATTCCGCCCGTTATAAAACAACTTATCCGTCGGCGTCCCCAAATCACCAAATATCGCTCCCAATCCCGCCGGCGCACTGGTTCCCACAATCGCCGAACCAATCTCGATGGTTTGTGCAGATTCCAACAAAAACGCAAACGGCTCATTCAACGGGTGAAAAATCGCCATCGGCGCCGAAACCGCCACAAAACTCCTCACCCCATTCGCACTCTCCCTGTCCTCCAGATAAGCGAACATCACCATCGCCCCCATCGAATGACCGATCCAGTGCACCTTTTCATGGCCGGTCTTCTGGATTACAAACTTAATCGCCGTCGGCAAATCAAATTTAATATGGCCGTCCACCGACCAATCAGTCATATTCAGGTCCTTCATGCTTTTCTGAGCAAGCGAAAACATTTGCGGATCGATCTTGAAGTGACTCAGCTTACGCATGGCACTGCCGAACGGTTGACTGCTCGGAGCGGCACCTCGCAGCGACAGCGACCAGACATCGTAACCGGCCCGCGCCAGATACCGCGGCAGCGAAACCTCATCCGCCAAATCCCAGAATAACAAATTATAACTCAGCCCGTGACAAAGAATCACCGGCTCCTTATCCACCAATGGCTTCTCCGGCAAATAGCGACACAATGCCAACCGACGATTATCCGTTGTGTCTGTGTAATAGTATTTGACAGAAAACTCCCGCTGCCCAAACTGATTGCACCCCGCCTGTACCAAAACCGCCAACAACAACACCAACCACCAAATCGCTCGACGCATTGAAACTGAAACCATATCATTACACCTTTTTCAAAAAACATTTCAATCGCTGACAAACTTTTTGCCGCTCAAACGTTCGTAAGCTTCAACATACCGCTGTCGAGTCCCCGCAATCACCTCATCAGGCAGCACCGGCCCCGGCGGCTGTTTCGGAAACTTAATCTCCTCAAGGTAGTTACGCAAAAATTGCTTATCATAACTCTCCTGATCGCGACCCGGCTCATACTTATCCGCCGGCCAAAACCGCGACGAATCCGGCGTCAGCACTTCGTCAATCAGAATAATCTCGTCACCGTCGTAACCCCATTCGAACTTCGTATCCGCCAGAATAATCCCGCAACTCCGGGCGTGCTCAGCCGCCTTCACATAAATCTCGATGCTTTTCTCGCGAACGTAACTCGCCGCATCCGCTCCCACAATCTCAGCAGCTTTTTCAAAACTGATGTTCTCGTCGTGGTCGCCTAACTCCGCTTTCGTCGCCGGCGTAAAAATCGGAGCCCTTAATTGACTGCACTGCTGCAGCCCGCTCTCCAACTGGTGCCCGCACACCGATTGCGAAACCTTATATTCCTTCCACCCGCTACCCGCCAGATAACCACGAACCACGCACTCGATCGGCAGAACCTTGGCCTTCTTCACCAGCATACTCCGCCCGCCAAGCTGATCGGCGTGCTTAACAAACGGCTCACCAAAATCAGCCACATCCGTACTGATCAGATGATTCTTCACCGAATCGCCCAGCCAATCCAGCCAGAACAACGAAATCTGCGTCAACAGCTTTCCCTTGTCCGTGATACCGTTCGCCATTATCACGTCAAACGCGCTTATCCGATCCGACGCCACAATCAGCAGCTTATCATCCAAATCATAAATATCGCGAACCTTACCCCGCACCGGCTCCAGACCCGCAATCTCCGTCTTCATTAATGCTTCTGCCCT
>JAFGSR010000192.1 GCA_016934515.1 Sedimentisphaerales bacterium | reverse complement strand
TTTGTCCGCAAGAACAGCGAGGGGAGATTGATGGATTGTTAGCGGGGGTGGAAGTTCGCGACGGGATGCAGATGGAAGTGATTGGGTTGAAGGAAAAGGTGGGGGTGGATGGGGAATTGCATCGGCGGAGTGTGCGGCGGCGGAAGTGGGGGTTGTATAGTTGGCGGGGGGGGATTGGTGAGGCGACGGTGTTTGATGAGTTGCCTTGCAGCGGGGAGATGGTGCAGGCGATGCGGGATCGTGGGGTATATACGGCGGTGGCGGTGGCGGCGGAAGCGGTGCTGGTGCAGGCGGATTGGGTGGATGGGCTGTTGGAGCAGCATCATGAGCACGGGCAGTCGATGCGGTTTACGTTTTCGCAGGCGCCGCCGGGGCTGTTGGGCTGTGCGTATCGGCTGGACCTGCTGCATGAGATGGTTTTGTCGGGGGTGCGGATCGGTTCGTTGATGAATTATGATCCGGACGGGCCGCACGCGGATTATGTGATTCGGGAGTGTAATTATCAGTTGCCGATGGAGTACTGCACGCTGCAAGGGCGGCTGCTGGCGGATACGCAGCGGGGTTTTGAGCGGTTGGAGAGGTTGATCGAGGCGGAGCAGATTGGAAGTGGTGCGGGACAGATTGAGGATCGGGAGGAGTTGTTGGGGGCGATGGAGCGGTTGGGGCGGGAGGTGGACAGGTTGCCGCGGGAGCTGGAGGTGGAGATCAATACGGAGAAGTCGTTGCGGCTGAGCGGTTATCCGCAGGCGGTGTTCAATGGGCGGCGAGGTGAAATGTCGCTGGAGTTGTTCGAGAAGATTGTGGGCCAGTGCAGCGATTATGATGATGTTTGTTTGACGATCGGTGGGGCGGGGGAGCCTTTGGCGCATGGGCGGCTGGCGGAGATGGTGGAGGCGGCGAAGAAGGCGGGTATTTTTGGAATCAACATCGAGACGGACGGGCGGCGGTTGTGTGGTGAGGTAGCGGAGCGGTTGCTGGAGTCGCAGGTGGATGTGGTGAGTGTTTACCTTGACGCGACAACAGCGGAGCGGTACCGTGAGATTAAGGGTGAGGACGCGTTCGATGAGGTGGTAGGTAACATTGAGCGGTTTGTGGAGCGGAGCGGGAAGGCGGGGCCGATGGTGGTGCCGCATTTGGTGAAGACGGCGGCGACGATGGGGCAGATGGAGGAGTTTTACGATCTTTGGATTCGGAAGTGCGGAGCGGCGGTGATTGTGGGATTTAATGATTATGCCGGGCAGGTGGCGGGTGAAGGAGTGATGGATATGCAGCCGCCGCAGCGGTGGGCGTGTGAGCGGCTGGGGCGGTGCATGGTGATTTTGGCGGACGGGACGGTTAGCTGTTGTGGGCAGGATTTTATAGGTAAGTTTGTGGTGGGGAATTTGCGGGAGATGACGGTGGGGCAGGTGTGGCGGTCGGAAAAGATGGAACAGTTACGGCGGCAGCATGGGGAGGGTGAATGGGATAAGCTGGAGTTGTGCAGCAAGTGTAAGGACTGGTTCAGGTGAGTATTGATCATGTTCGGGTCATAGAAAACGGAGAATAACAATGGGACGAAAAGAGCAGATTAAGGGCAAGTGTTTGTTTTGTGGGCATGAGGCAACCAGAGCGGGTATGGGTAAGCATTTTTCCAAGTGTTCACCATTACAAGAGAAGATTAATAACTCAGCAAAGGGAAAAGGTAAGCAGCAAATCCTTTTTCATCTTCTGGTGCAGGACGCTTGGGGGGGCGATTTCTGGCTGCACATGGAAATGAACGGCTCGGCTAAATTGGAGGAGTTGGATAGTTACCTGCGTTACATTTGGCTCGAATGTTGCGGCCACATGAGTAATTTCACCATTGGTAAGCAATGGGGCGACGAAATTCCCATGAGAACCAAAGCGGAAAGAATCTTTAAACGGGATATCACCCTTTTTCATACCTACGATTTCGGTACCTCCTCCGAGACGCTGGTCAAGGTGATCGGTGAGCGTGAAGGTTCGCCCCTGACCAAGCATCCCATTGTTTTAATGGCGAGAAACAATCTGCCTGAGGTTTCCTGCATGAAATGCAGCAAAGTGGCGAAATGGATGTGCCAGGAGTGTCAGATTGAGCATGATGAATCGGGCCTGCTTTGCGATGAGCATGTTAAAAATCATCCGCACGATGATTACGGTGAGCCCATTAAAATTGTAAATTCGCCCCGCCTGGGTATGTGCGGTTACGATGGTCCTGCAGATCCGCCGTATTGATCGGCTAGGCAAGACATCCAGGAAGGAATGATTTAGTGGAAGTTTTGGGAATAATACCGGCGCGGGGGGGGAGCAGGGGGGTGCCGGGCAAGAATGTTAAGGATTTGCTGGGTCGGCCGGTGATATGGTATTCGATTGAGGCGGCTCGTGCGGCGAAGCTGTTGGGGCGGGTGGTGGTCAGCAGTGATGATCCGGCGGTGGAGCGGGTGTGTGCGGAATGCGGGGTGGAGTTTTTGGCCCGGCCGGGGGATTTGGCGGGTGATACGGCGCGGATTGATGATGTGATGCGTCAGGTTTGTGGGGTGCTGGAGGAGCGGGAGGGGTATCGGCCGGGGGCGGTAGCGCTGCTTTATGCGAATGTACCGGTGCGGGCGGAGGGGATTATCGATAAGGTGATTGAAAAGCTGGTTGAGAGCGGGTGCGATTCGGTGCAGACGATTGCGCCGGTGGGTAAGTATCATCCATTCTGGCTTTATCGGATGGAGGGTGATAAGATTGAGAAGTACGTGGATAATAAGATTTTTCGTCGTCAGGAACTGCCGGCGGTGTATGCGATTGATTCGGCGGTGGGATTGGTGCGGTATGAAGTGTTGATGGCGGCGGCGGAAAGTGGTGATCCGCACGCGTTCTGGGGAGCGGACCGGCGGGCGCTGGTGCAGGAGGCGCATGAGACGGTGGATATTGATTCGCCTCGGGATTTTTATGTGGCGGAGGCGGTTTTGAGAAGAAAGGCCTGAAGCTTAAAGAGATTTTGAATTTTGGGTTTTGGATTTTGAATGATAAATTGTATTGCTGCGCGATGCTGATTTATTGCTAGATGCCCGACCCGCCGTGCTCGCGTCCGTCGCGGCAGGTCAAGCCGGGCATGACAAGTCGAGTTGGTCGGTTAGTGAGGAATGGATATGGTAGAGCAGGGATGCGATATTTTGCTGTTGTTTCCGCCGATACGGGAGTGGGACAACCCGCGGAATTTTCCGACGGGTTTGGGATTGATAGCGGCGCGGCTGCGGCAGGCAGGATACCGAGTGGGGGTGATTGATGTTAATGGGTTGCGGCTGAGCGACGATGAGGTAATGGAGCGAATTGCGGAGCAGGGGCCGAGTGTGATCGGGATCGGGGGGTTGGTGACGACTTATGGGTGGGTTAAGCGGATGGCGGAGCGGATTCGGCGGGAGCGGGCGGATTGTCCGATTGTGCTGGGTGGTTCGGTGGGCACGAGCATCATCGAGACGGTGCTGCGGAAAACGAAGGTGAATGTTATCGCAGTGGGGGAGGCGGACGATACGGTGGGGGAATTGATGGAGGCGCTGTTGAATGGGCGGGAGTTGGATGATGTGGCAGGGTTGGCGTTTTTGCGGGAGGGGCAGGTGGTGCGGACGGCGGAGCGGGCGATGTTGGGGGATCTGGACGAATTGGAGTATCCGGCGTGGGATATGTTTCCGATGGAGGTGTACCTGGCGAATCCGGTGGTGGGAGTGGGGCGGGATATTGACGTGATAAGTTCGCGGGGATGTCCATTTCAGTGTCAATATTGTTATAGGATTTTCGGAAAAAAATACCGCGGGCGGAGTGCCGAGCATGTGGTGGGGGAGATCGAGGTGCTGAAGCGGAATTACGATGTGGATTTTATCAGTTTTCAGGATGACTGTTTTGTGGTGGATAAGCAGCGGGTGCATGAGATTTGCGATTTGATCGATAAGAGTTCGATTTTGCGGGGGTTGCGGTGGAGTTGTACGGGGCGGGTGACGGTTTGCGATGATGAACTGCTGGGGCGGATGCGGGCGAGCGGGTGTGTGTCGGTGAGTTTCGGGATCGAGAGCGGTTCGGAGCGGATTTTGCGGGCGATGAAAAAGAATGCGTCGCTGGCGGAGGCGGAGCGGGTGATTTTGAGTGTGCGGGCGACGGGGATGCGGTGTCCGGTGTCGTTTATGATAGGTTATCCGGGGGAGACGCGGGAGACGGTGCTGGAGACGGTGGCGTTTTGCGAGAAGCTGAATATTGGATTGTCGGCGTTGATGTTTACGTGTCCTTATCCGGGGACGCCGTTGTATGAACAGGTGCGGGATACGGAGCGGTTTCGGGAGCAGTTTGTGGATGAAGAGGATTTTGTGCTGAAGATCGGCGACGCGGTGGATCTGGTGGCGAATCTGACGGAAATGACTGATGAGCAATTGAAGTCGTTGCGGGATGAGGCGTTAGCGATGGCCAGGGAAAATTATGTGCCGCCGACGGAAGCAGAGGCTCAGGCCCAGGAGCGGGAGCTTTACGGGGAGGTTTTGTACGAGAAAGGGCAGCGGCAAATGGTTGAGCCGGCGATGCAGGCGCATCGTCAGCGACATGGATTCAATGAATCGGCCAGAGGCGATATACAGGATGAAAAAGATACGTATAGATAAGAAAAGTGACGGTTTTGTGCCGGGCTGGGTGGATGGGCGGATTTGTCCTTATGTTATTGCCGAAGCGGGGGTGAACCACAACGGGCAGATGGAGACGGCGATGGAGTTGTTGGAGGCTGCGAAGGAAGCGGGGGCGGATTGTGTTAAGTTTCAGGCGTTTTGTGCGGATGAGTTGGTGGTGAAGGATGCTCCGAAAGCGGAGTATCAGAAGCGCAGCGGTCCGGCGGGTGAAAGTCAGTACGAGATGTTGCGACGGTGTGAATTGGGGGCGGCAGATTTTGCGGCGATAAAACAGCGGTGTGATGAATTGGGGATCGATTTTCTGGTGACGCCGTTTTCGGTGCGTTGGGTTGAAGTGTTGAAGGGGATGGGGGTGGCGGCGTACAAGATTGGTTCGGGTAATCTGGCGATGTTGGAATTGTTGGCGGCGATTGGGCGGACGGGAAAGCCGGTGATATTATCGACCGGGATGAGCGACCTGGATCAGGTTCAGCAAGCGATAGCGGTTTTGCAGAAAGCTGGTTGCGGGGGGTTTGCGGTGCTACATTGCGTAAGTTTATATCCGACGAGGCTGGATCAGGTTAATTTGCGGGCGATGGCGACGCTGGGTGAGCAGACTGGTTTGCCGGTGGGTTTTTCCGATCACACAACCGACGAGATTACCGGAGCGGTGGCGGTGGCGGCGGGTGCGGAGATTCTGGAAAAACATTTGACGTTAGATCGGAATATGGAGGGTCCGGATCATGCGATGAGTATGGAGCCGGAGCAGATGCGGCGTTATGTAGCTATGGCCCGTCAGGGTAGGGCGGCCCTGGGTAGTGGTCGGAAAGAACCCTTGTCAGAAGAATTGGCGATTCGTGAGAAGGTGATGTTAAGTGTTGCGTCGGCAACATTTATTCCGGCAGGAACTATCATAACAGCAGAAATGTTAACAGAAATGCGTCCGGGGACGGGGATACCTGGAGCTGAGAAGTTAAATTTGACAGGTCGGCGAGCGGTACGTGATATTGAAATTTACAGATTAATCAAGCGTGAGGACATTTTCTGAGTGGGCAAAGGTGGCAGCAGAACAGGTATGTCAAGCGTTAAGCGGTGTTTTAAAAGGTGTCATATTGCTTAAGGCGTTGTTAATCAGATACTTAGCGATGGAATTCGCATAGGAATATTCTGCAAAGGCATAATCTGTGATATGTATAACAACTCAAAATTAACGGTGGTCAGTTTGAGAATGACGAAATCCGAATGACGAATAGAGGTTATCGCCTGCGGCGACAGATTATTTTATGAAAAATACTGCTTATAACGCATTTATTTAAAAGAGCTTATGTTATATGAAGGTAATTAAACGGTCAGTTTGAGTAATAAGTATATAGTATGTTATGTGAGGACTAGAGAGGAATGTAAGCGGGATTACATTGTATTAAGTCAGTTACGGGAAACGGTTTTTTCTGAAAAACATGATAAATTGCTTGCCAGCAAGGGCTTTATGTGGGTAGAATAGTATTGAAGGGTTCTTAGGTGTTTTTGGCGCCGAGTTGTAGGAGAGTAGGTGCCTTCATATTTAGTAAAGGAGTAAATCTTATGAAAAGGCGCGAAGGTTTTACATTAATTGAGTTGCTGGTGGTAATCGCGATTATTGCGATCCTGATGTCAATATTAATGCCGGGCTTGAGAGCTGCGCGGGAACAGGCCAAGAAGGTGACCTGTCAGGCGAATTTAAAAGGCATAGGAACGTCAGTTTCTATGTACTTAATGGAGAATAGCAATAGAACGGCTCGACAGCCCAACTGGGGGATGTGGGATAATCAGTGGGCAATAGATCATTATGGTGACACAACCCCTTACTTCGACTATACCCCAAAACATGTCCAGTCTAATCTTTCCCTCCCCAATAATCCTTACGATTATTCATATTGGGCGGTTGCATACAGGGGTTACACCGACCGAAAAGAAATTTACCATTGCCCCGATGCCGGAATGATGGATGACTGGCGAGAAACGGGTCCTCCCATGGGAGAGCAAATGCAGGAATATTTTTATTATTCTTGTTACGGTTGCAACGGGTACTTAAACCAAGTAAAAGTTTCCTCGCTACCCAGGGGGCACGAAGAGCTCGTTTTTGCCTTGGATCATATCGAACAAAAGCCGGAAGATAACGATCTGCCTTATTACGATCCCCCTTGCTCTGCATGGCGTGGGACAGCTTATGGAAATGCCTGGCCAAAAGATTATGGATTTTGGCAGATATGGCGTCATATGGACAGGTACTGCGATGTACTGTGGTTAGACGGACATGTCAGCCATTTTGAACTAAGTAATGCAGGCTTACTTGATCCTGGCGATAATTTTCATAAATCATCGTTTGATCCGGAAGCAAGTTTTTCAGAATATTAAATTCTGAAGATGTTTCAGATTAAGTCAGGGATGCTTATACACAAGCCAGGTGGTAATTCCCGAAACCTGGTGATTTAGAATGTTACTTACAAATGTTTATGTGTAGCGGGGATCCGGGCATTTTTATTTGAAAAGGGAATTTATAAGGGAGAATAAGCGAAATGAGCAGTGAACTGGCCAAGAGTTTATTGGTTGCTAGTTGTGTTATAGTGATAGTGAGTACCGGATTTATAATGTTTAGTACTTCTTCAAGTGCCGTTGCGGTGGATTTGGGTGTATATGTGAAATGTGAGGCGTGTGGCGCGGTAAAAAGTTACAGTGGAGAAGATTTTACCAAGCTTGCAGAGAAGCAATTCAATGAGTTGAAGAGTACAGATCCGGAATTGGTTGCTGATATTAAGTATGAAATATCGGCTATTCCGGTGCGTGATGATATGCCGGCTAATATGTTGCCGAAGCCGAGTGATGAGCAACTTGAACAAAGGATTATTGCTCTCTGGGGCAGTAAGGCCAGGGATATTCCGATGAAATGCGAGAAATGTGGGAAGTATGAGTGTTTCAAGGCGTTCAAGTGCAAGAAATGTGGTGAGATTTTTGTTATAGAGAAGCCTCAGGAAGAATTTAGCAAGATGTGTTCGAAATGTGATGTGGGTCAGAAATAGTTCTAAGTAATTGCAACAAGTAATTATATATAAGGGACCGGAAAATTCCGGTTCTTTTTTTATGCACTTGGGTGGGGTAAATTGGCGGCGGGAATTTTAAAGCTGGGATTAAACGGTGTTTTTGAATGGAGTATGTTGCTTAAGGTGTTTTAAATCAGATACTTATAAGCGATTTTTTGGAGGAGGTGGCGGGACAAATTGCTTGCCCACAACAGATTAATGGTGTAGAATAATGATGAAGTGAGCTTGCTACGGATTTTAGTGTTTAGGTGTGGAAAGCCAAGCGTTTTCGTAAGTAATGGAGTAAAGATATGGAAAGGCGTAA
>JAFGSR010000191.1 GCA_016934515.1 Sedimentisphaerales bacterium | reverse complement strand
TCCCCCGTCCGCCTGCAGCACATCGCAGTCCAGATAAATAGTATTCTCGCCAAGCTTTTCAAAGTCAACCACTGCCCGCAGCACCCGTCCGATCAACCGCTGAATCTCCGTACCACGGCTGTCGGTGTGCCCCTGTCGAGTACGGCTCTTACGCGTTGTCGTCGAACTGGGCAGCATGCTGTAATCCGCCGTCACCCAGCCCAACCCGCTATCCTCTCGCCAACGCGGCACTCCTTTGATCAAACTGGCTGTACACAACACCCGCGTTTGACCCATTTCCACCAGCACCGAACCAGCCGCAAAATCAGTAAACTTCCGCCGAAATCGAATCGGTCGCAATTGCGTAGCCGTCCGTTTGTTAGTTTTAACTTTTCTTTTCGCCATTATCGCTTTCCAATCCAGCTTCGGTTTCAGCAAAATACCATCGACCCCACCAACTCAGCCGCACAAATGTTTCAGCAACGCCCGCTGAAAATGCAGCCGATTCTCCGCCTGATCAAAAATCGCTTTCTGCTGCGCTTCAATCACTTCATCGGTAATCTCCAGACCACGATACGCCGGCAGACAATGCATCACCATCGGATTTTTGCCTGTCTTGCTCAGCAGTTCATTGTTCACCTGAAAACCCGTAAAATCCTTAATCCGCTTTTCCTTCTCCTCTTCCTGACCCATGCTCGTCCAGGTGTCCGTGTAAATCACATCCGCACCATGAACCGCTGCCGCCGGATCACTGGCACATTCGATACTGCCCGAACCATCCTGTCTCGCCAGCTTCGCCAAAAACTCATCATCCAGTTCATAACCCTTCGGCGTCACAACCACAAACTGCAAACCCAATTTAACACTCGCCGCCCCCAACGACCTCGCCACATTGTTACCGTCCCCAACATAAACCAGTTTGCGTCCCGACAGATCACCCAAGTGCTCCTGGATAGTCAGCATGTCCGCCATCGCCTGACACGGATGGTTGTAATCACTCAACGCGTTTATCACCGAAATCGTAGCATATTCAGCCAACTCCACCACTGAATCATGCCCAAACGTCCGGGCCACCACCACATCCACATAACCATTCAACACCCGCATCAGGTCCTTGATCGGCTCCCGCACGCCCAGACCACCGATATCCTCCGGACGCAGATAAATCGACGAACCACCCAACTGAGCCATCCCCACCTGAAAACTGATCCGGGTTCGGCTGCTGGGTTTCTCAAACACCATCGCCATCGTCTTACCCGCCAAACAGGTATCCCGCCCGCCTTCTTTGTACAACTGCTTCAGTTGCACCGACAAATCCAGCAACGCCCGCAACTCATCTTGGCTGAAATCACAAAGTTCCAGAAAATTTCCACTACTCATGTTAGAACCTCTCGTATCCAAACTTCATATCCATTTATAATTTACAATTTTTACCGCAGGCACTCGTTGCCTTAAAAACCATTACCATTATCGCCGGCGTATTTCTCACCAAAAGTCTCATCCATTATCCCGATCGCCCGATCAATCAATTCGCGCGTAACATTCATCGCCGGCATAAATCGCAGCACCGTCTCCTGAGTGCAGTTGATCCGCAATCCTTTCTCCCAGCACCGCGAAACAATCTCCGCACCCGCCTGGCCCAACTGAATACCCAGCATCAGCCCCACTCCTCGGACTTCCTCGATCACCGGATACTTCTGTTGCAACTGCCCCAGTTTTTCCCGAACGTATTGTCCCATCTCCAGGGTATTTTCCAACAGATTTTCCTGTTCAATCGCTTCGATGGTCGCGATCCCCGCCGCACAGGCCAGCGGATTGCCGCCAAACGTCGAAGCGTGCGTACCCGGCACCAGCGAAGCCGCCACTTCCGGCCGCGCCGCAATCGCACCAATCGCCACTCCGCCGCCCAACGCCTTGGCTAGCGTCATTATATCGGGCTCCACACCCATATTTTGATAACCAAACCACTTACCAGTCCGCCCCATCCCGCTTTGCACTTCGTCCCAGATCGCCAACGCCCCGTGCTCATCGCACAAATCCCGAATCCGCTGCAGATATTCCTGCGACGCCACCTTTATCCCACCCTCACCTTGAATCGGCTCGACAATCACCGCCGCCACCTCATCGTCAAATACCGCTTCCAACGCCGCCACATCATTGAAAGGCACGTACACAAACCCCGGCACCAGCGGCAAAAAGCCCTGATGATACTTCGGTTGGGCCGTCGCTGTTATCGCACCCATCGTTCGGCCGTGAAAACCACCTTCCGCCGAGATAATCTTATATTTCTCTTTGCCGGTGTGCCGCCGAGCCAGCTTCAATGCCGCTTCCACCGCTTCGGCACCACTGTTGCAAAAGAAACACTTGCCTCCAAAACTCCGCTCGCTCAGCATCTGGGCCAACTGCCCCTGCGGCTCATTATAAAACGTATTGTCCATGTGGATCAGCTCACCCGCCTGCCGACGAATCGCCTCCACCACTTTCGGATGACAGTGCCCGATCCCGCTGACCGCCCAACCCGGAAACATATCCAGGTATTCTTTGCCGTCCGCGTCCCATATCCGACTGCCCTGCCCCTTGTTAATCACAAAAGGCAACCGTCCGTAATTTGCAATCACAAATTGCTCAAATTGCTCCAGCGTCTGTTTCGTCTCCATTGTGCAACCTTCTAATGTAAAAAATTATTCCTCACCACCATTCCACCATGTTTTTCAATGTCAAAATAGCAGGAATGGCTTTCTGTATAGTAATTTTAATCCTCAGCCCCTGGTAATCAGGGTGCCGCAACCCATTTCCGTATAAATCTCCAACAACAGCGAATGCATAAAGCTGCCGTCGATAATGTGCGCCCGCTTCACTCCCGCGCCCAGCGCTTTAATGCAGGCATTCACCTTGGGCAGCATCCCGCCGCTGATGGTCCCGTTCTCAATCAACATCTGAACTTCACTTTCACTCACGCTCGAAATGTGCGTTTTCGGATCGTCCTGATCCTTATATATCCCGTGTGTATCGCTCATCATCACCAGCTTTTCCGCCTTGACCGCCGCTGCCACTTCACCCGCTACCGTGTCCGCATTGACATTCAACTTCCGACCGGCCCGGTCAATCGCTATCGGCGCAATCACCGGAATCGTCCCCGCCTCGCACAGCACCTGCAGCAGATGGGCATTCACACTGGTAACCTTGCCCACCAAACCCACGTCCAGCTGCCGACCTTCCGGCCCCGCCAGCCGCGTCTGCTCGGCGAACAACACACAACTGCTCAGAGAGTGCAAACCCAT
>JAFGSR010000190.1 GCA_016934515.1 Sedimentisphaerales bacterium | reverse complement strand
TTGCATTGTAACATATTGATCAGTAAAATAAATCCTGTTTTGACTATAATTGCGACACAGCCTGAGTACTTGGCGGTGCCACCCGACGCAATGACAGGTTGTGTGGATTTGGAAAATTATTTTAGGAAATTGAAAGGAAGAATAAGCGATGGCATTTACAGGAAAAGCGACTTATTCGGCGGGTGTTAATCTGCCGGAGTTGGCGGAAGATGTGGCGGATGTGGTGGGGATTGTGTCGCCATTTGAGACACCTTTGTTGAGTGCTTTGGGGGATCCGATGTATTCGGCGAGCAGTACTTATCACGAATGGCTGGAGGACAGTCTGCTGCCGAACAAGGACGCGATCGATGACGGGACCTTTACCGATCCGGCGGCGGATACGGATTTTGAGGTGGACAACGGCGACCGGTTCCAGGTGGGTGATCAGATTCAGGTGGAAAGCAGTGAAGAGTTGATGCTGGTGACTGGGGTTAACTCGAACACGCTGACGGTGGTGCGGGGCTACGGTGGGACGACGCCGGAGAGTCTGGCGGACAATCAGGTGATTAATATTCTGGGCAATGCGGCGTTGGAAGGCGGGAGCAAGCCGACGGCGCGGTTTACGAACCGGGTGCGGGCGGGGAACTATTCGCAGATATTCACCGCGGCGGTTGAGATTTCCGGAAGTGATCTGGCGGCGCGGCAGGTGGGCTTGGCGGACGAGATGGATTATCAGAAGCAGGAGCGTTTGCGGGAGTTGATTCGGGACCTGGAGAACACGGTGATTAACGGCGGTCAGGCGGCTAGTAATCCGCAGGGTACGAGTAGTGTGCGACGGACGCTGAAGGGGATTTTTCAGC
This sequence comes from Sedimentisphaerales bacterium, assembly GCA_016934515.1. Lineage (GTDB taxonomy): Bacteria > Planctomycetota > Phycisphaerae > Sedimentisphaerales > SM23-30 > JAFGSR01. The sequence goes on along the minus strand of JAFGSR010000190.1, from coordinate 35,742 downwards.
ATCTGGCGACGAACAGTTTTGCGCCGGGCGATTCGGGATTTCCGGCGGGTAACGATCTGGACGAAGAGAAAGTGAATTATGTGTTGCGGCAGATCTGGGAATCGAGCAGCGGTAATGTGGATTTGATTGTGGTGAACGGATTCCAGAAGCGTAAGATCAATTCGTTTTTGTCGAGCAACCGGGCGTATGATAGTGCGGATGTGAAGTTCCGCGATATGGTGAGTTATTACGAGAGCGATTACGGGACCTGCAAGGTGATTATGACGCGGTGGGTGCCGCAGGATGCGGTGCTGTTTCTGGACAGTTCGCGGGTGAACGTGGTGCCGTTGTCGGGTCGGAGTTTTCACTTTAAGCCTTTGGCGGCGGGTGGCGATTATGAGTGCGGTCAGTTGATTGGGGAATACACGCTGGAGTTTCGTAACGAACAGGCGCACGGTTGTGTGCGGGGATTGAGCACAAGTTAAGCAGTGATAAATTGTGGGTTCCTAATGATTAGTCTGGATGGAAGATTTGTCAGGGAATTAAGCATTATTAATGACGAATGACGAAACCAGAATGACGAATCAATGACGAATAACGAATGACGAAGTTTATTGCAGTTTCGAATGGGCGGGTCCAGTTGAGGGCCTGCCCTTCGAGGCGGTTCGGGAAAGCGGGTAAGACTTATGGTTCAATTTTCGCAGGACGTTGATATTTTGAAGTGGGAACCGAATCTGTTTTGTGATTTGGCGCGGCCTGATCAGACGCTTTGTGAGGGTGATGACGGGGAATTGAACGGGACCACGTTTACGTCGAGCACGGGAGCGTTTGAGAGTTGCGGATTGAGCAGCGGCAAGGTGATTTATCTGAACGATAATGATGCGATTAATGGTTGTTATGAAATTGTATCGGTGGATTCGGCGACGCAGTTAACGGTGTCGGTGTTACGGGCTGACGGTGAAGAAGGATTGATAGCGCCGCCGAGTGGCAGTGGGATTGGTTATCGAGTGAGCAGTTTTGATCCGCAGGCGCAGGAAGTGGCGTGTAATTTATTGAGTTATTTCGGGATCAAAGTTAACGGTGATGAGACAGAGGTGACGGCGGCGAATGTTCTGGCGAATGATGCGTTGCGGCAGGCGTCGGCTTATGCGGTGATGTCGGTGGTGTTTGCCGGTTGTGCGTATGGTGAAGATGATGAGTGTGGATTTTGGCAGAAGTCGCTGCATTACCAGAAGTTGTTCGATCGAGCCCGGTCGCGGGCGTTGGTGGAGCTTGATCTGGATGGTGATGCTTTGGGTGATCGGGATCTAAGCGGCGGTTCGGTGCGGTTGAAGCGAGGGTGAAGTTAATGACGAATGACGAAGCCAGAATGACGAACCCTGCTACGCCAGAGCGCTTCGCAGCGGCGAGTCAATGACGAATAACGAAGGACGAATGTTCAAGAGAGAGTGATGGGGATCAAATGGGAGTTATGGTCGCACAGTGAAATTGAGTTGTTGAGATTACCGCGTCAGTCCTACGGACCTCCTCGCAATGGCATTGCGCGTGAGCAGTTAAATCGGTGGGGCAAGCCCCACCCTACAGTTGAAAAGTGTCAGGGTGAAAATTTATGACTAATAGAATAATGAAGTTTGACGGCAGGGATTTGTTTGGTCCGGGCGAGCATAAGCTTTGGGCCAAATCCTGGCGGCGGGAGAGAGTGGATCGCGGATTTGCCGGGCTGGATGGAGTTTTGAGTGTTGATCTGGGTCGGCGGGAGCGGAAGTTACAGCAGCGTGGTTTTCTGGTGGCGAGGAACATTTCGGCGTTGAAGGAGATGCTGGGTGAGATTTCGGCTTATATAGATGGTCAGGATTATGAACTGATCAGTCGGCATGGTTTTCGGTATAAGCATGTGAGGATGGATGTTTTTACGGTGACCGGTCCGATCAGTAAGGGGAGCCAGGCGAGCTGTGAATATGAAGTTCACTACACTCAGTTGGGTGAGTAAATGGGACATGGGATTAATAATATTTGGGGATTGCAGGCGAGAGAATTTCCGGCGGGTCATTTGAGGGATGGGGCTTTGGCGGCGTTACCGGGGCTGGTGATGTTGCAATGGCAGAGTGATCTGGCGGAAGTTTTTTTTCAGGTATATGTTAACGGTCGGTTGGCGACGGTGACGGAGGTGGCTGAACAGCGGTCGGTGCTGGTGGGCTACGAGCATGAGCATCCGGCGGCGATAGAAGTGGTTTGGGTGACGGCGGATGAGAAGTATGTCGATTATGCGGATGGTCTGGAGGGATTTTCACAAGGCGGGGGCAGTCATGCGGAGTTTAGTTTTCCGAGGCGCGGGTGTTTGCCGTTGGGCAGTCGAGCGGTTTTGTTCGGTGATAATCGGGACGGGGTAATCGACTACAGTAAGCGGCTGGCGGAGAAAGAGGTCTGGCCTGATCCGATGGACAAGTGGGGATGGGGGACGGATGCTTTTGGCAGAGGTGATTTTGGCTACAGCGGTTGCGGAGCAGTTGGATGGGGCTGTGGTAGTTTGGGCAGAGGAGAGTTTGGTTTCGACGCAGACGAAGTGATATTGCGAAGTGAGGCGTTGGCGGGGGGTGTTTATCAATTTGTGGTACGGATTGTTGATGAAGCGGGGAATTATGATGACGGGGCGGTGGTGACGGAGGAATTGTGTATTGATCCGCTGCCGGTGGCGGGTGAGGTGATGGTGAACAGTTATGACTCGGCGACGGACAGTTTGGTATTGGAGATCTTTTAGATAATGACGAATGACGAAATCCGAATGACGAATCAATGACGAAGTTCGAAAAGTACAAAAGAATAGCTACGAATTAACCTGGGACGGTCAAGTCGCAACCAAGTTAAAACGCAGATGAACGCCGATAAACGCGGATTTCTTAGTTGTTAGGGAAGGAGTTATGATGGGTGAGGTGTATCCCAGTGACAGTGAGTTGTTGAATCTGGTTAGTGATGATGAGACGGGCGTGGAGTATATTGAGACGGGTAAGGCGCCTTATTATCTGGAGTTTCGCAAGCTGCTTTATCGTTTGCTGCTGGCGGCTAAGCGGGCGAATGATTTGCGGGTGTTTGCCGAGGGTGGGTTGAATGTGGGGGTGTGTGCGGGGAGCTACTGGGACGGCGGGGATCTGCGGAGTTACGCTGGTTCGGTTGGGAACGGATTGGCAGACGACAAAGCGACCATTTACGTTTACCTGGATGCTGATGGTGTACTGGTTACGGATGAATATTCAGCTTTTCCGCCGGTGACGAGTAATCATGTGCGGCTGGCGGAGGTTACGACTTCGGCGGGGGCGGTAAGTGCGATTGTGGATGTGCGTGGTCAGCATGTGTTGACGGCGTTTGGTCATCCGGTGGGGATTGACGCGTTGGTGGGATCGGAATCCGGCGGCGTGCATGGCGGAGCATTAGCGTGTAAGCGGATGGCATCGGTAGAGTTGAAGGCTTTGCTGGATGGAAGCACCAACAATCTGTTCAGCGTGAAAAGTGGTGACCGGTTGCTGGGGGTGGAATTTCTGGTGAAGACGGCGGCGGGTGCGGCATGCGCGGTGGATATTGGATTTGACGCGGCGGCGGACGGTTCGACGGCGGATACGGACGGGTGGATTGTGGGGGCGGATGCTAACAGTGTTGGTTTTTACGGTTCAAGCGATGACGGTTATGACGGGGTTTATGTGTTAGGCGGTAAGGCGGCAGCGGAGGCGGGTAACGTGACGGTGACGTCGAGTTCGGATCAGAGCGCTAGTGGTTTTGAAGGGCAGGTGGTTATGTGGTATCTGCCGGGATAAAGTGAATGACGAATGACGAAACCAGACCAGGCTTCGCGATGGCTACGCCGCGGCAAGATGACGAGTCAATGACGAAATCCGAATGACGATGCGGAGCTAAGCGTAGAGTCTGGCGTGGAATAACACGTATTTTTCATGGGATCTTAAACAAGGTGACAAGAATATGTCGGACTTTAAGAATTTTGTGTTGCATGACGGTGGTGATTTAAGTTATGGCGGCGGTTATGATCCGACAGTCACTGATTACAGCAGTGTGCATGACGGCAACGGTGGGCCAGTGGTTTCGCAAGTTTCGGGGTGCTCTTATAGCAGCGGAACGATAACTTCAACCGGCGACGCTCTGGAAGATGCTGTTGCCGGAGTGTTTGCTTATGTGGTGTTTACGGGTTCGTTGAGCGGATACACTGATTATTATGTTGTCGCAAGTTGCCCGGACGAAAACACAATTACAATTGCAGGAGGACCATCGGGGTCGGATAATTGTAATGTGACGGTGGGTGGATTCTGGCCGAGCACGGATGCGGCGTTTCAGCAGGCATTGGATACGCTGACCAGTGAATCTCAATTGCATATCGCGACAGATCAGGACAGCGGAACGACGGTCAGTGTGGGGGTTCAATTGTCCAGCAACACTGAAAAAGATGGAACAGCGACTGGGCCAATAATTATCAAAGGAGTAAACTCTGAAAACGGAGCGGATTTGGACAGAACATGCAAGTGGCCGGTATTACAAGCAACGGCCGATATGGCAAATATGCTATTGATCCAGAACAGATATTTATATGTCAGCCAATTACATTTTGACGGCAACGGTAAAACCATTACCAACGGAATTCAAATTAATGATTATTACTCGCACGTAAGAGAATGTTTGGTTGAAGATGTTGATACTTGTGGAATATTGATGAATTTTCTGGGGAATCAAGCGGTTGGTTGTGAGGTATGGGATGTTCCTGGAACAGGTATTTACATAAATGCTTCAGGCCAGGCTATTATAAATTGTTCTATACATGAATGTGGAGGGGGTATTTATGCTGTGCAGTATGGTCAAAATTGCTTTGGAAACCGAGTGTTTAATAATTCCGGCGATGGTATCGTTTGGCGTAGTCATGGAGGTTTGTGCGCCAACAACATTTGCGCCAACAACAATCGTGGCATATATTTCTATGCCAGCGAGGGCAGCACTGTTGTCAACAATTCATGCATCAACAATACTCTTTATGGTTTTCTTTTTTGGTCAGCAAATGTAGCGTGGACGAGATGGGGGAATAATCATTCTTATAACAATGGAACTGCACACTGCAACAGATGTGATGATGAGGATTGGCCTGATTTCCTGGACGGCAATAATATTACCGGCAACCCGAAGTTCATGGGCGATTACACGAACGGGGATTATCGCTTGCAGGCGGGATCGGCTTTGTTGAATGCGGGATGGCCGAGTTTTTGGGGTTATAAGACGGATCGGGATGCGGTGGAGGTTTTTGGGCACGTTGGTGCGTTTGTGCCGGAATATAAGGTGCCGATGGGGGCGGCGGTTGCGGGGATGGTTGGATCACCAGTTACAGGAGCATTTTAATGTTGTATTACGTTTATTTTAGTGAAGGCGGCGTGCCTAAGGGTGGATTGACGCCGAGTTGGGAATCTTTGTTGACGGCCCAGAACGGCACGGACAAAAGCGGAGCGGCTCCGGCGATAGCGGAGGTTGGGGGCGGTTACTACCGTTTTGATATCAGGTTCGGTGCGGGGCCTTGGGATGCGACGGATGAGGATTTGGTGGGGGTGATTGACGGTGGAGCGGTGTTGCCGGATGCGGAGCGGTACAAGCCGATTGCGATTTCGCTGCGGGGGTTGGGGCTGGCGCGGATTGCGCACAAGGCGGTGCAGGATAAGTTTACAGGTGAGATTGAAGTGTTCGCGACCGATGGAGTCAGCGGAGAAATGAAGCTGACGATGAGTGATGAGGCGGGAGCGATTTCTCGGGTGCCTGGTGTTTCAGGATGATCAACGAAGGAGTTCTTTCGTAAAACTGTGAAAGTTAGCAGATGGAAAAGTATTTTTATAACAGTCTGGTTGAAGGTGATTTTGGTAACGGTTGGCCTTTGCGGCAGAGTTTGGTGGAGGGGGATTTCTGGACGCGATTGGGCGGGTGTTATTTGGTGTATCGCGGCGAAGGGCGGGTGGGGCAGGTGAATTACACTTCGATAATCGCAGCGCCAACGGACAAAGGAGCGGTAAATCTGCCGGATGATATTTCGCATGCGGCGGGGAGGAATTATTTTTACGCGGTTCGGCGGGTGTCAGGGACCGGTCGTGGCGAGTTGGGCAGCAGGTCGATGGTGCGGTTGTCGCTGGATGAGCAGGGCAAGCGGATGGAGCCGCGGCCTAATGCGGTGAGCGATTTGAGCGGGCGGGCGATTTCTGATGGGCGGGTGGAGTTGAGTTGGTATTACGGGCCGATGGGTCAGGAGATTGAGCCGATTGGTTTTGAGGTTTTCGGCGACGGGGGCAGCGGGGTGATTGATTACGAGAACGCTCTGGGGCAGGTGAGCTTTCGGGGCGGCGGTTATTATGCTTTTGTCAGTTCGGCAGGTGAGGATGGTCAGCGATTGCGGTTTGTGGTTCGTTCGGTGGGCGGTAACGGTGAGGATGATGGGAATTTTGCTGTGGTGTCGGCGGTGGTGGATTTGAGTGGGCCGGATGGTGTTGAAGGGGTGAGTGGGCGAGTGATTTATTAGAAGCTGGGTGAGACGAAAATTATGTCAGGAAATTCGTTAACGTTTAGCAGGCGGGACTTTGAGAATTTGAGTGTGCGCGGCGTGTCGATGGTGGTTGAAGTTGACGGGCGGGCGGCGCCGTGGTTGGAGTTGTTGGAGATTTGTCGGCGACCGGGGCCTTATTTGAATGAGGCCCGTTTTCGTATAGTGGCGGAGAAGATGTCGGCGGCTGCGATGTCGGCAGATGAGCTGGTTGGTCGCGGTCGGTTTGAGGATGTTGTTCGATCGGGGCGGCTGGGACAGCGGGTGCGGGTGAGTCAGATTTGTGATGGGGCTGCGGGTGGCGGTTTGGGTAGCGGTGTGGGGAGTTGGCCCTGGTTTGAAGGAGTGATATGTCAGGGGCAGGCGAAGTTGTCGGAGAAGGCGGATGAAGTTGAGGTGGTTGCTTGTTCGGAGTTGGTTTACCGGGACGGGGCGGTGATTGACGGGGTGCGTTGTCTGGGTGGTCAGGGCGATGTGGTGCATTTGAATCTGGATGTGGTGTTCAATCCGGAAGGGGTGGGAAACTGTTCGGCGGCGGCGGTGTCAGTTGAGGGTGAAAGTTATCAGGTTTTTGATTTGAACGAGTCGTCGGCGGTTTTGTGGACGTTCGCGGCGGCGGTGAAATATGTTGTGAGTGAATACCTGGGTCGTGAATCGGCGGGGGATTTGAGTGTTGATGAGTTGGAGCAGTTGAGCGGGGGCGGTCTGTTGCGGGATGTGGATGTTACCGGGTTGACGCCGTTGAAGGCGTTGGCGCGGTTGTGCGAGCGGGCGGGGATGGGTTATGGTTTGGTTGAAGTGCCCGGGACGGATGTTCGGGTGCGTAGTGTTTTGCGATTTTATCGTCGGGGCAGCGGCAGGCGGATTTATCTGGATCATCAGCGGGCAGGTGAGAAGCTGGATGTTTCGCGGACTAATCTGGTTAGTTGTCAGTTGCGTCGCGGGCCGGGAGTTGGGGTACTGGGGCTGATCGGGCGGGGCGAGCGTAAGCGGTTCGAGGCGACGTTTGAGTTGGTTGAGGGTTGGGATCCTGGGCTGGAAGAGAATAATTATGATTTGTATTCACCGGATACCAATGAGGATTTTCTGGCGGTGAAGGATGTGTTTCGCAAATGGGTATTGAATGAGGCGGGCGATTACAGTGATTCGCCGTTTGGTCAGGGGCCGGCTTATGATTTGAGCGAGGTCTTTGGCGGCGGCAACTACAATGCGCATCGTCGGCGGTTCTGGCCTTGTTTGAGTCGAGACGCGGCGGGGTCGGGGCTGGATTATTATCTGGAAGTGTCTTATTCGGGCGGTCAGATTTGGCGGAAATACAGCGGGGCGTTTGACAATCTGCTGGATGAGTGCGGTGTGTATCTGAGCGGCAGGCAGATGGACGTGGCGATGTGGTACGCGATCAAGAAGGGGCTGCTGCGGTTTCGGATTACGGCGTCGATAGTGGCGGATGAATCTTTGGAGGCGGAGGTTTTTGACGGGGCCGAGCATGGCAGTCGAGTGGTTCGTAAGCTGTTGTTTGATTACGGGCGGGATTACCGTTACGAGCAGGTGGCGCCGAGGAGCATTTTTTACAATTACGCGGCGGCAGGTCTGGGAGCACCGGCGGTGCGTGATGACGGTGCGGAGGTTCGGGCGTTGCTGCGGGATCAATTGCGACGGATTCGGCAGAGTGATTTGAGCGGTACGACCCAGTTGAGCTGGTTGCGGCCAGAGGTTTGTTGTGGTGATGTGGTGGCGGGGATAGCAGGTCGCGAGGTGGACTTTGCTGAGTTGGTTGGGGTGAGGCGGTTTCTGCCCCAGGTACGTCAGGTGCGGTTGGTTTTGGGTGATAAGTGGACAACGGAGATTGAGTTTGGGGAGCGGTAATTTTAAATCGGTCAAACGGTAAACAAAATGGAACCGCCGATGAACGCTGATAAACACTAATTTTTATGGCCACAAAAATCACAAAAATCACAAAAAGTGAAGGTTTGTTATCCGGATCAATAATCTTATGATGCTGATAGCCAGATAAGTTAATGGAAGGTGTTATGGATAATTTTTCGAGGCAGGAGACGGGGTTGGAATTGCAGGAGCAGTTGGCGCGGCTGAAGCGTGGCGGCTTGCGGAGAGAACTTGAGGAGCAGTCGCGGGTGACTGCCAGCGGGTCGGTGACGGCGGCGTGGCTGATCGAGGTGGTCAGTTGCGAGCAGTACAATGTTTATAATGTTCGGCAGGTGTCGATTGTGGGGCCGGGGCTGGAACCGGTGACGCTGGGGGGCAGTAACGGACTGGCGTATAACCTGGCGGAGTTGTTTACGGAGGCGGGCACGCTGTCGGCGGGGACTTTGGCGGTGATGTGGCGGGTGGGGGATGAGAATGTTTTTTATGTTCAACCTTAGCGGTTCGGTGAGAGGGAATTGTGGTTGGTGGTTCGTTGGGAGAGCAAGATGGCTAAGCGGTCCGGTGAAAAGCAGGAATCGGGTTGGAGTTTTCGGCGGGAAATAACGCTGGGGACGCTTTTGCAGTTGGTGACGCTGGTGGTGGTGCTGGTGGCGGCGTGGGTGAATTTGCAGAAGGATATGGTGCTGATTCGTCATGAGTTGGCACGTCTAGTACAGGTGTATGATAAGCTGCAACAGCACATCGAGTGTTTGACGGAGGAGTCGCTGGAGCATGAGTATCGTCTGCAGGCGTTGGAGCAGCAGGAGCAACAGAAGCGTGGCTGATTATGGCTTGAGCAACGGAGGTTTTGTGCTTGTAAATTGAGTGGTATTCAATTATCATGAATATCCAATGTAATTCACAGGAATATTACTCATTTAATGGATATTGTCATGGAAAAGATTAAGCTGTTTACGATTGGTTTTGCAGGGAAATCCGCCCGGGTCTTTTTTGGTAAGCTAAAAGAAGCCGGCGTTGCTAAAGTTATTGACGTGCGGTTGTATAACAGTTCTCAGTTGGCGGGCTATACCAAAAAGTCTGACCTGGAATATTTTCTCAAAGAGATTGTTCCGGCGGATTATGTTCACATGCCGGCTATGTCGCCAACAAAGGAAATGCTCCAGTCGTACAAAAACGGTACTATGGACTGGGGTCAATACGAAAAGGAATTTGACGAGTTAATTTCGAAACGGCTGATTGAAAATTCTTTGGTTCCGTCGCAAACAGATAAGTCTTGTTTTTTGTGCTGTGAATCACAACCTCAGTTCTGTCACCGGCGGCTGGTGGTTGAATATCTGGCGAAAAAGTGGGGTATTGTTGAGATAAATCATATGTAAGTAGCAGGGGTGTTTTATGCGTATTATATGTTTGGCGAATTCCAGAAAACATGGTGGGCGTTGTATTGCAGGGATAGATAATAAAGGCAACTGGATTCGACCAATATCATCTAGCTCTAAAAGAGCAATTAGCAGGCAAGCAAGAGAAGTTGAAGGTTTAGAGCCAGAAATTATGGATATTCTTGAAATCCCTCTTCACGAACATGGTTCTGCTGAAGGATGTCAGCCGGAGAACAGATTGTTAAAAGAAGGGATTTGGGAAAAAAAGGGAAAAATTGAACCGAATGAATTGCTCCGTTATTGTGAAAAAGATTCACCAATTTTGCATAATGATTTAGATTATGTGAGAGCGGTATGTTTCCGTGTAATACCGACCCGCGGCTGGAAATCACTTCAACTTATCCATAACAAGAATGTTTCGTTTGAGAGCGACAAGCATGGTAAAGAAAAATATCGAGCAGATTTTGTTACCAGCATGGGTAAACGTATGAGCTTAGTCGTTACGGATCCTGTAATTTGCGAAAAGCTCCGAAAAAAGGAAAAAGTAAGCAATAATTGCCTATTAACTGTTAGTCTTGCTCCAGGGTGGAGTCCAAACAGAAATATTCCCAAGCGATGTTATAAATTCGTTGCAGGAGTGATTGAATTAGGCAGGCAATAGTTAAATATAGTTAATATTTTCTGGTTGGTAAATATTCACGAAATGAGCAGTCCTGTATTTTAAGTTTTGGTCAGTATAAGTTTTCGAGAAGGGAGAAGCAAATGTTGTTTAGGGTGAAGGTTTGTCTGGAGTTTGTGGTTTTGGGTGTTGGTTTGGTGATGTTGGTGGGTTGTGGCGGTTTGCGTTTTGCGCCGGGTCAGGCCCAGAAGCAGAACGCTTATCTGCATCATCGTACGGTGCAGGCGACGGCGTTACGGGCGGTGGCGGAGGAAGCGTCGCCGGTGTTGCAGAGTCTGAGTCAGCGGGCAACGGGGCAGAGTGAGGCGATCATGGCTTATTACGGGTTGCCGGATGAGTTGCCGGAAAGTGATACGCTGGAGCAGTTGCTTTCGGGAGAGAATGAGCAGATTACGCAGGCGGCTGGTGTTGCGGCGATCAAGCGGCCGGACCCGTGGGACGTGGCGGACAATCTGTTGGAGATGGGGATCGCGGTGGCGGGAGTGTTCGGCGGAGTGTTTGGTACGCGAGCGCTGCGGGCGTTGCAGGTGGCACGGCAGAAAAGTGAAGCGTTGAGGGAGATCGTGCAGAACAATGAGCTTTTCAAGCAGCAGAATCCTGAGCAGGCTGGGACGTTTAAGCAGGCTCAGCAGTCGCAAAGCAATGAAACCAAAACACTGGTGGCTCAGATGAAATGAGTCACCGGTGGGGTGACAGGCTGTTGGTTGGAATGGAGCGATTAAGTGTTAGTGTTACGACTTTAATCATCAAGGTGTGGAGACGAGGTTTTGTTTGCAGTAAGTGGCGGGTATGTTGTGGTGGTGACAAATGTCGAGGAAAGGTTTCACGATTTGCTGTTGAGCGATATTGTGCGGCAATCGCCATGAACCTCCGATAAAGGTTAATTGTTGCGGGCTGCAGAGGTGTTGGTAGGCTTGCTTTAGCTTTTGCATGGTCTGAGAGAGTGGTTTGAATCGCGGCTGGGTGATCTTGGCAACGGAATAGACAATTCGCATGACTCCAACTTCAGATGCGAAAGCTACCAGTTGTTCAAGGTCATTTAGCGACTGGGCTTCGGGCAGATCGAAATCAGCCAAGGTTTTACCGTTTGGCAGTGGATTTCTCGGCAGAAGTGGATCAATCCGCAATGCAACCGAAAGCCCGGCGGCGCGGAGTTTGCGAATCGCTTCCATACGCTTACTGACCGTTGGTGCGGCAGGATCGAAAAAGGTTCGTACCTCATCTTGCCAGAATGCCAGCGATACTTCCATTCGCAGCGGAGGCAGTTTTTTGTTCGAACATTTGCTTGTGGGGGTGGTCGTGGGGTAATGAATTTAACTGTTGGAGAGTTTTGAGGTATTGGTGCTCGGCGGCGAGAGATGGATTTTTGGTTAGCAACACAACGGAGGTAAAACGGTGGCGGCAGCGCTGGATTTGCTTTAGAGCGAAAAGAGTTTGTCCGAATTGCTTTTCCAGCAACTGGAACGGATCGGTGCTGTTGGACAGGTGTACCGGAGCGGGCGGCACATTGTAGGTTTCCAGGTCTTCCAGGTCGCGCAGCAGGTGTCGTTCGAAGTTTTTTTTGCAATTGGCCTGTTCGGGCTCGTAGCCGGTGGCGTAACAGTACTCACAGCCATGGCTACAACCGACGTAAACATTGATGCAATAACGATGGCCCGAAGGAAACTGCTGTTGATCGGCAAATGGACAGTACCATTTCAGGATTCGCGGGCGGGTTACGCCGACAACGGGCTTGCTGGAGCGGTGCGGGAGAAAATACCATGCCAGTGCCGAGCGGTCTGGCGGATCCAGAGCGTCGAACACCGGGCGATACTTTTGCTCAACACGTTGTGCCAGTGCTAAACCACTATCGATGTTTGTGTCGAATAAATTCATAATTAGCTGACCAGTCAGGGATAAATAATAACTTACGAAAAAATAGTGGTTTTGTAAACCGGAAAATATCAATTGTCAGGGAGCGACGGTGGTCGCTTTGGTTGCATTAAGGTTTCTTATCAGATGGGCGGGCAGGGATGGTTATCAGGAATACGCCGGCGTTTCAGTGTTATCCGAAGGATTTTCTGGCGGACCCGGTGGTGATGTTCTGGGATATGGAGCAGTTTGGAGCTTACTGCAAGCTGTTGTTTTACCTGTGGGAGAACGGCGGGTCAATGGAGGTTGACTTTGCAGTAATGTGCAAGTTATGGAATTGTAGAACACGGAAAAAAGCCGAGAAACTTTGGAGTAAAATCAAAGTTACTTTCGTTGAGAAAAATGGAGTGGTTACGCACGATTATCTGGTGCGGGAGATGCAAAAGCAGGCGGCGTCGAGAGATAGGCGCCGGGCGGCGGGTTGCAAAGGTGCTCAGAGTCGCTGGGGCGTCGATGGCAATGCCATTTCGTCGGGCGGTGATTTGTCGGGCGAAAAAAATGGCTCTTCATCTTCTATTTCTTCTTCTGCTTCATTTTCTACTTCGGTTAATAATACTCTTACTGGAGTTGACGAAGTTGACCGGTTAAACAATTCTGTTGTTTCAAAACCAACGGGTAATGTTGACGATGGTGACCATCCGAAGGTTGATGCAGTTGACGGTGATAATGGTCCGGCTGAGGATTGCGGCGGCGGTGTCGGGGCGGTTGATGGGTTGGCGTTGATTAAGACGATGCTGGCGATGGAAGGTGCCGAGCTGGGACAGGTGGTGAAAAGCTGGTTGTCGGCGAACGGTTTGCAGATGGGTGATCTGAAGAAGTATCACTTTCACCAGTGGAAGCAGGCGTTGTCGAGTCATGGATTGGATAAGTGTTTGGCTTATATTGAGCGGATTCGGGCGACGAGCCCGGGATGGATAATTTCACGTATGAATAAGGATGCGGCAAATGCACCAGAGAAAAATTTACAGCGACATGGAATTGCAGGAAATGGTAAGGCAACGGCGGGCAAAGCAGGAGTTCGTCACGATGGCCAAGCGGTTGACTGGGGCAGCGTTAGATCTGCCGGGGCGGTCGGCGGATACCAAGCCGAAGAAGAAGCTGGAGCTTAAGAAGAAGGAGCTGGTTGAGCTGGAGGCTTACTGTTCGGTGTGTGGTGAGTTTATTGACCGCAAGTGTGTGTTAGCTGGTGATGCGGATCGTTGGCGGGCCAAAATATCGCGGGCGATCTGTTCGCGACCGAAGTGTTTATGGAGTTCGTTGTCGGAGACGGATAAGCTCAACCGGGTGTTGCGGGCGGGAGTTGGTCGGCAATACATTCGCAATAGTCGCGGTGAGGTGGCGTCGCCGGGAGATGAGGTGGTGCTGCCGGGGTTGGAGAGTTTTGCCAAGGGTTCGGGTTATGATATGAGGGTGCTGCATATTCGTCCGGGGCGGTCGAGTTTTATTTGTGGGCCGGTGAACACGGGTAAGTCGTGGTTGATGTGTGCGTTGGCGGTGGAGGCGTTGGCGGGTGGTCATCAGGTGGAGGTGATTAACTGGTCGCGGTTCAAGCGGCGGGTGCGTTCGAGTTATCAGCCGGCGGCGACGGTGACTGAGCAGGAGATTTTTGAGCAGTACCGCAAGGCGGGAGTGTTGTGCGTGGATGATTTGGGGGTGGGGCTGGACGCCGAGGGACGCGAGACCAAGGCGGCGGTGGAGATGCTTTACGATTTGATCGATCAGCGTTACTGGTCGGGTAAGATTACGCACATCAGCAGCAATTTGAATCCGCAGATGCTGGCGGAACACTACGACCGCCGCATCGCGAGGCGGATACTGGAGCGCTGCCAGGTGGTGGTGCTGGACCGGGGGATCCAGGCCGGGAAGCCAAATCGGGTTGGTGAAGCCGTTCTCTAAGTGGACGTTATAGCGGAATTTGGTAAGGTAGTACCATATTTGACAAATAATAACAAAAGGGTTATAAAGTATGCTCTGAAGGGCAGTAAGGTCCGAATAAATTCGGTTTCAGGGATAATTTCTGGAGCACAAAAATTTTATTAGAATAAAACAAAAATATCCATACTTGCGTAAATGATTATTTCGTAAGGAGTTAAGGTTGTTTTCGGGCTATAATTTAGTTATAACTAAACTTTCTTGACTTGCATTTTAGGTTTAGGTATATGTAAACTATAATGAGCAGGCGAACCGATAATACAATTGTCGAAAGAGGTCGATGGGGGGCCATAGAGTATGCTGTTCGGCTAAATGGCAGCGTGCCTGCGAAGGGTTTTTTGAGAACAAGAAACTTAATGGAGATATTAAGGCGAAGTTTATCATATCGTTCAAAAATATGGCAAACAGAGGAAGAATAGATAATAAGCAAAAATTTAGACGTTTAAATGGGCCGATATACGAATTTAAGTGTAAAACCTCACGTATCTTGTCTTTTCAGAAAGGAACAACGTGGTATCTTACTCATGGATTTTCAGGCAAGAGCGGAAGTGGAAAGTGTCCAAGGAAGGAGATAGAAAAGGCAAAAATAATCATGGAGGAACACTTACAAGGTTACAACTAGTCAGAACGGAGGTGTAAAATTATGTGCGAGACTTTATCGGAACAATTTACAAAAACTGATGAGGGAATGAAACTTTATCAGCAGGAACGGATCATATTTGAAGTTTCCGAATTGATTTGCAAGCTTATGGAAGACAGAAAAATCAACAAGGTAAAACTTGCGGCGAAATTGGGACGATCTAAAGGGTATATTACCCAACTTCTTGATGGTTCTGCAAACATGACTTTGCGCACGATTTCCGATGTTATGATGGCCTTGGATAGTAGCCTTTATGTTGAGGCTGGTCCTTTAAGTATAGAAGCCCACGATCCGCAGATAAATTATCGTATCGAGAAAGAAGAATATTGGAATACTGACCAACTGAGAGAAAGTTTACCCTGTGTGCCAAATTCAAGTGGTTCTAATGGAATCAAACAAGCAGGTTGATTTATGGCAAAGCAAAGTAAGAAGAAGAAAAAAACAGAAGAAAATCCTTTTGAATTAGCATTACCTGTATCTGATAAAGTTGAGATATTTGAGGTCAGGTTAATTGAATGTGAATGTAAACAAACGCCTCTTGCGGATCAAGGTAAGCAGGTACTCGATTATAAATATTCCGTAAAAGCAGAATTAGATAAAGAGCGCAGTCAGATTTTGCTATTACCGGAATTCAAAATGACCGCCAAGCCGGAAAAATCTGCTGCTGACAAATTATCGTTAAGTATCCAGGCTAAATTTTTGCTGGCTTATACAATTGATAGCACTGCAATATTTACCAAGAAAAACATTGATGCATTTGGTCAGATAAATGGCATTTATAATGCGTGGCCATATTGGCGGGAATTTGTGCAGGCTACGATTGCTCGTATGGGATTGCCCAAATTAGTGATTCCTGTTTTTCGTTTCAGACATGAAGAAAGAACGGAAGAGGAAAAGCCCAAGCAAAGTAAAAAAACTGCTGTAAAAAGAAAAGCTAAGAAGAAAGTCGTCAAGGTGTAGAGACGAGAATGTGTTTGCAGAAGGTGGTGGGCATGTTGTAGCGGTGGCAGATATTGAGTGAAGGTTTGGCAACAAGCTGTTGAGGGATATTGTGTCCGGGGGTTGGTGGTTGTTCGGCGTGGTTTTTATGCCGAAAGCCGCTATTTATACTGAAATATCGCGATTTGTGGTTACATGAGCTTAAGGAATTGCAACATAAACATCATAAATTGCGACTCAAGTCCAATTTGCCGTGATTTTTGTTGACATTTCAACAATTTCAGTTATAGTGCTAACAGCAAGTTAACCTATATCGACAAATCGAGAGAATAGGATTTTCCTGTTATGCCGCTGTTGGGGAAATGTTTGGTGTTTCCGGCCATTGCGGTTTGTTTGGTATTGGCGATTATTATAAAGAGTTGATTTTTAAGGGCAGGGTCAGCGAAGCGGCGGTAGGCAAGAAAGCGGGTAATCCCCCGTTACAAGCAGTAAAGGAAGAACCAATGTATCGAATTATAGAATTTAAACAGGGTAAAGGTAAGACGTTAGCCCGATTTAACACGGAAGAGGAAATGGCGGAATATCACAGCTCCACTGGGGACAAATCTGGACCTTCCAGCGGCGAAACCACCAAAAAACACTGTATTGTGGAATTTGAACGTGGGACGGATGATTCCGTGATGCTGGCTCAATTCGACTCGCCAGAAGCGGCGGCAAAATATTACCGAACGGTAGAAGACAAACACGATCCGTTCGGGCCGTTCCTTATTTTGGCCTTGGAATTGCAGCCAGGGGGCGATTACGACGATCTTCAGCGGAAGCCGCAGTATCGCAAAACAGGAAGTTGGGGCAGATAATAAGTATCGCCCCCGTCCCCCAGGCTACAATATGGACAACGAGCATGCAAAATATGATAAATGAAAACCATGCAAAGCGAATTTCCGAGAACCTCCACCGTCAGGGCGGCCCGGCCGATAAAGCGTTGCGGATTCGGTGTGAGCGGGAAAGAAAGACTCGACTGGCTGTAATCATGGAATGGGGCGATCCGAAAAGTTGGCAAAAATAAACCCTTTGATTTCATGGCCAGGGCCGTTTAAATAAACTTTGCAACTCCTTTAGGAGTCAACCTTTAGCCACTTAAGGGCAAGGCAGCGGGGTTGTTTATTGCGTTAAAATATCTACTTATCCGAAAAAAAAACAATAAAAACACAATTTAACTCTGGACAGAGTTCCGATATACTGCTATAGTACTTTCATATAGAGATCGGTTCGCTGAACGAGTAAATCAGGTTTGAGACAGTTTCATTTCTGCTTCCCGCCAAAATTTCCCTTTCACCCTTCCATCTTTTATGAGGCTGAATTGTCGGCCGCTTTCCCTGTGACCTGGAAAGTTTAAGATGGGTCACAAACCCAAATAACAGGAGATTTTGTTATGGGTAGAAAAGTGTATGTTGGAAACATGAGTTATGAAACGTCTCAAGCAGACCTGGAACAGATGTTTGGTGATCACGGCACCGTCGAAAGTGCTCAGGTCATCACAGACCGAGACACCGGGCGAAGCAAAGGTTTTGGCTTTATCGAGATGAGCAGCGATGAAGAAGCCCAAGCTGCAATCACGGCACTGAATGGAAAAGACAGTGGCGGCCGAGCGCTCAAAGTCAACGAAGCCAAGCCCCGCACCTCTGGCGGCGGCGGTGGTGGTGGTTACGGCGGCGGTGGAGGCCGAAGCCGTTATTAATCACTTCGAGACCTAATAAAGAAGACCACAGTATTTTACGATTCTGTGGTTTTTTTTTGTTTGATATTTCCCCGTAAGCAGGTTTTGGGGGTGTCAGGTTTTTTTAATGATGATGATGGTTTGGTCGTCGTCGGGCGGGGCGTTATGGGTGAAGTTGTTGGCGGCCTGGCGGAGGGCTTCGATGATTTGTGTGGCGGATAGGTGGGCATTTTGGGCGATGACGTTGCGGACGCGTTTTTGTTTGAATTGTTCGGAGTCGGGATTAGCAGCTTCGAAGATGCCGTCGGAGATGACGGCGAAGATGTCGCCGGGGGCCAGGGTGATAGGTTCGGCGACTTCGATATCGAGGCAATCCAGGACGCCGAGCGGTAAAGTATCCGAGGAGAAGGTTTGGAATTCTTTTTGTTCGGCGCGATAGAGCAACAGGGGTCCCTGACCGGCACTGAAGGAGGTGAGGGTGTTTTTGCGGTGATCGAGCAGACCGAGCCAAGCGGTAATGAACCGTCCTTCGGGCAGATCGTCGCAGAGCTGTTCGTTGATGTGTTTGGCGATGATGTCGATGCCCGAAGCGATGTGAGCACCCATGCGGAGCATGGAACGCAGTTGGGCAACCGACAGAGCCGGTCCGATGCCGTGACCGGCGGCGTCGGCGAGCAGCAGCAGCAGTTGGTCGGGATCATCGTTAGTAAGATCAATTTCGGAATTGTCGTGGGCGGTCCTCAGACCGATGATGTCGTAAGTGTCGCCGCCGGTTTGTTCGGCGGGTTTATTCCAGGCGTCTATCTGGAAGCCGGGCAGGGAGGGTATTTTGGTGGGGAGAGTATTTTGCTGAATCTGCTGGGCCAGTTGCAGGTCGCGTTCGAGTTTCATCAGGGATTTCAGTCCGCGGCGCATGTGCTCCTGGGCATCGGCGAGTTGCCGGACTTCGGTAACGTTGGAATCGATGTTGGGGCCGGGTTCAAGGTCACCTTTGCTGATGCGGTTGCTCTGCTGGACGAGTGATTCGATGGGGCTGCTGAAGCGTTTGGCGATGGTGCAGGCGCGATAAACGCCGAAGAAGAGAATGGTAAGGGTAATCAGAACGACAATAATGCGTTCTTCCTTAATGGCGCTGATGATGTCGGATTCGGGGACCATCACAAAAATCCACAAGAAATCGCTTCCTTCAATCTGGTAAGGTTTGGCTATGCCCCACCATTGTAGATGATCGCACTCGAAGCGGACGATAGGTAAGGAGTTTTCGAATTGCTTGGGCGTGATATCGGAAAAGGCGGCATCGGCGTCGCGTAGGAGCGGGATACGATGCAGTGCCTGAGGTGGTTGCAAAAGTACTTGTTGGGGATCGAGGCATTGTCCACAGCGGCCGTTGCGGGAAAAACCAATGAGGTAATGAGCTTTAGATTCGTCCTGTATTTGTTTGCCGGAGACGATGAAAACGTCGCCCTGGTCGAGCACTTTGATTTTTTCGGTGAATTTCTGGATTTCATTGAGCAGGATATCGAAAGCCAGGACGTATTGTTTGCCGTTGGGGCCGCGAAAAGCCTGCGAAACGGTGATGCCGGGTTCATTGGTGGTGAAGAAACGGTATGGTTCGGTCCAGAATATCTGGCTGGTGGTTTGATCGGGATTGGCGGAGTCGGACGAGGCAGGGATGTTTTTCAAGGCGCCGACAAACCAGGGCCTTTCATTGGGGTTGTATTGTAATTCCCGTTCGGTGGCAGGTCGAGACTGCGGAGTGGTGTCGGCGTTAGTCCATTGGGAGAATCGGAAGGTGGTTTCGTGGTTTTGTATTCGTTGGCGTAGAAGCCACTGGTCGTGGTTTTGCAGGAGCATGTATTCGTTACCCAGGGTATCGGCGATAATTACCGAGGAGATGTGAGGGTGCTGTTCGATGAAAGAGGTGAAATATCGTCGGAAGCTGTCGGGGTGATCCAGGTCGATAGCACCGTTTTCGCACCAGGATTTTACGATGTTGATATTTTCGGAGATCGGCTCGAAAAAGCGGTTCAGTCGGCTTTCGGATTGATCGATGGTTTGGGAGATAATAACCTGGGAGAGGTAGCGGACGGCGGTTTGGATTCTGATGATCATGATGGCCATGATGGCGCCGCTGAGCAAGAGAATAATCAGGATGAGATTTTTCAGCAGACTTCTTCGAATGGAAATTGATTTGGCCATGTTAACCTCGGGTTCCGGATAAAGGATTACGCTACGGTAATATTCTATCCTCCCGGCAGCGATAATCAAATAATCATTTGTCCCATCTGGTTGAAGTACGGGGCGATGATTTAGTAGAAAGCCGTGACACGTAGCGTAGTGAAGAGCCCGCACGGAAAGATAACTTAGAGTTGGTCCCGGGCTTTTTGCTGTTGAAAGAGAGCCTGCATTTTTTCCAGGAGATCGGAGTGTTTTTGGGCAAGGTTGCTTTTTTCGTAAGGGTCGTCATCGAGATTGAATAATTGCCATTTTGCATTAGGGTTGTTGCGAAGGATTTTCCATGGGCCGTTGCGCAGGGCGAGTCGATTGCGCTTGGAGCCCCAGACCCAGTAGAATAGTCGGTTTTCGATGGGTGGATTTTGTCCGGTGAGAATCGGCCAGACGTCTAATCCGTCCCACTGCGGATCATCAACAGCTTTAAAACCCAGCAGGTTCGCCAGGGTGGGCATCCAGTCAACCACGTGCATGGGAGCGGTTACTTTAGTTGGTTTGAGGTGTGCGGGCCAATTGACCAGGGCGGGTACGCGGATGCCGCCTTCGAAAACTTCAGTTTTGCCGCCGCGTAAGGGCAGGTTGGAGCTGAATCCTTTTTTCAAAGCCGGATCCGGGCCGGGGTAGTTATTGCCGGGATAGGAAGTGCCGATGCCGCCGTTGTCGGAGGTGAAAATTATCAGAGTGTTTTTGCGTTGGGCGGTGTCCTCGAGGGCCTGGATGATCCGACCGACGGCGTCGTCCATGTGGGTGACCGCTGCGGCGAAGAGACGACGATCTTTGCTTTGGATGTGTTGGTTTTTATCGAGCCACTGGTGCTCTTCCACCAAGGGGGTATGCGGCGGGTGGAAAGGTATGTAAAGGAAAAAAGGTTTGCGGCGTTGGTGTTTTATCCAACGGACGGCTTCTTCGGCAACCAGATCGCTGGCGTGGCCGGTTTGTTCGATGAAGTTATGGTTGCGGTGCCAGGTTTGGGTAAACGGGGTGTTTAGCCGATAGCGATGATCATACATACCGACGGCGCCGGCGAGAGAGCCGTAGCTGTAGTCGAAGCCGTAATGGTTGGGTCCCCATTGGGGCAGGGAGCCCATGTGCCACTTGCCGGTTATTGCAGTTTCGTAGCCCAGGCTTTTGAACATGGCCGCCATAGTTAAAGTGCCCAGTGGATAAGCCTGCTCATTGGATGCCTGGGTACAGTGGGTCCCGAATCGGCTGGGGTAACGGCCGGTCATCAGCGCCACCCGGGTGGGAGTGCATTGCGGCTGGACGTAATGGCAGTCGAGCTCGATTCCGAATCGGGCGAGTCGGTCGAGGTTTGGGGTGACAATTTTCGGGTTGTGATAACCGATGTCGTTCCAGCCCTGATCGTCGGATACGATAAAAACAACGTTCGGTTTTTCGCGTGCGTTTGCCAAAGGGGACTTTGATTTGGGCAGGCAACTAGTCCAGGCCAGGGTGGTTCCGGAAAGGGTGATCCATTTCAAGAAATCGCGTCGATTCATTTGCTTCATGGTTGGTTCCTAAAACAGCATCTGGTTATTTGTCGGTCCGTTTCTTTTGGATTGTTGGTCGGCCTGATTCGGATCAGGTCGGCTTTTGGAATTTTATCAGCTAGATGAGATTATGCCAATCGAGAAAAAGCCATTTTTCCGGAACGCATTATTATACCGAAAAGAAATCTTCGGATATTATTAGATTTTCGGGGATCAAATCGGTTATAATTCACTAATTGCCTTGTTGGTAGTTAAATAAACATTTCAGGTTCAAAGAGGTGACGTAATTGCTAAATAAGCCTGTTCACGGGAAACTGGCGGAACTGGAAATGTCCCAGGCCAAGATTTTTCTGGAGCGCAGCCTGGAAAGCACTCCCGACGGGGTGATATTGTTTGATGAAAAGGGGCGGTTTTCATATGTTAATCCGGCGTTGCTTAACTGGGTGGGACGCCGGGAGGAAGATTTTCTGGGCAAAATGCTTACGGAAGTTACCCCGCCGGTGTTGAGCCCGGAAGACACCAAAATGATTGCGGAAAGAATCCAGGCAAGAATTCACTCAGAAGTTTCGGTAACCGCAGCGAAGCTGAACCTGATCAGGGCTGATGGCGGACTTATTCCGGTTTCATACTCGGCGGCATCGGTCAAAGGTCCGGGCGGTGGCGTTCAGGGTGAAGTGGTTTTTTTGAAAAATCTTTCCGAGCAAATAAAAGCTGAAGAGGCTTTAAAGAAAGAGCAGGATTTTAATTCCGTAATTGTTCAATCCAGTCCGGTTTTTATTGTCGCCATCAATGCCGAAGGCAAAGTGCTGATGATGAATCGGGTTATGTTGAAAACTCTGGGATATACAGCGGAGCAGATCAACGGTTTGGATTATCTGAGTAATTTTGTGCCGGTGGCGGATCGGGAAATGTTGGCTGAAGTTTTCCGACAACTGGTGCAATCACACAAACCGACCCTGAATGAAAATCATGTATTAACAAAAGACGGACAGGAGCTGCTGTTGGAATGGCACGGCCGACCGATTTTTGATGAGAAGGGTAATTTTGATTTTTTCCTGGGGCTCGGTATCGACATTACCAAACGCAAACAGGCTGCGGAAAGACTCGAATCGACCACGTCACTTCTGGACACAATCGTCGATAATAGTCCGTTTGCCATGTGGGTTGCCGATCCGAATGGCACGATCGTAAGGACAAACCACTCCTTACGCGAAACCCTCAATCTGATTGATGAACAGATCATTGGCAAGTACAATGTGCTGGCGGACACAAACATGGATAAACAGGGCGTCATGGCACTGGTGAAGGGAGTCTTCGAGAAACACGAACCCGCGCGTTTCGACATGCTGTGGCAAGCGGAGGAGGCCGGAGATGCAGCTTTCCGAGGCGCGCGTGATCTATACATCGACGTATCGCTCTTCCCGATATTGAACGCCGAGGGCGAACTGACACAGGTTGTATGCCAGTGGGTGGACGTCACCGAGCGGAA
Organism: Sedimentisphaerales bacterium; assembly: GCA_016934515.1. Taxonomy (GTDB): domain Bacteria; phylum Planctomycetota; class Phycisphaerae; order Sedimentisphaerales; family SM23-30; genus JAFGSR01. The sequence goes on along the minus strand of JAFGSR010000190.1, from coordinate 12,909 downwards.
ACAGGCGGCGATGGCGCTTAGGGAAAGCGAAGAAAAGTTTTCCAAGGCTTTTCACACCAGTGTTTCCATGATGTCCATCGGCGAAATCAAAACCGGCAGGCTTTTGGAAGTGAACGAGTGTTTCCTTAAGACGATGGGTTTCAAAAGAGAGGAAGTTATTAATAAAACCACTTCAGAGCTTAATATTTGGGTGGATAAAAATCAGAGAAATACTATTGTAAAGACACTCATGAAAAATGGCATGGTGCGGGATTTTGAAGTGTCGCTACGTACCAAAAACCTGCAGGTGCGCCATGTGTTGTTTTCCATGGACATTATCAAGCTGGGTGATAAGGATTTGGCTCTGTCAATTGTAACCGACATAACCGAGCGGGTACAGGCGGCGGCGGAGCGGGAGAGATTGATTGCCGATTTGGAGAACCGTACCGCCGAACTGGAGCGGTTTATTTACACGGTATCACATGATCTGAAAAGCCCCCTGATAACCATTCAGGAATTTCTGGGCCTGCTTAAGGAAGATATTGCCGTCCGGGACACCGAGCAGATCAATACCGATATCCGTTTCATGGCAACCGCGGCCAAGAGAATGCAGAAGATGCTGGCTGAACTTCTGGAACTGTCCCGCATCGGCCGGCTGGACAATCCGGTCGAAAAGATTTCCCTGGAAGATACCGCCCGTGAAGCGACCGAATTGGTTGCCGGGCAGATTCGCGAACGTGGCGTGAAGATTGATATCCAGCCGGGCTTGCCTGTTGTTTACGGTGATCGGCCCCGTCTGCTCGAAGTAATGCAAAACCTGATAGAAAACGCGGTTAAATTCATGGGCGACAATCATCAGCCCAGAATCGAGATTGGAGCACGACAGGATGATGATATAACCGTATGTTTTGTACGCGATAACGGAATTGGCATAGAATCTCAATATCAGAAAAAAATATTTGAACTTTTTGATAAATTAGATAATAATAGCGAAGGTACAGGTATAGGTCTGGCTCTGGTCAAAAGAATCATTGAAACTCATCAGGGACGTATCTGGGTTGAATCGGAAGGAAATGGTCAGGGAAGTACATTTTGTTTTACAATCGCCGGCAAGGAGGAACTGGATGAAAGCTAATGGCTCGCCCGGTGTTCAGCCGGAAGTTCTGCTCATCGAAGACGATGAGGCCCACGCTCATCTGGTGATACGGGGTTTTGTTAAACAGAAATTATCAAACAAAATCCGTCATCTTACCGATGGTGAAATGGCCCTGGATTACCTGCACCATCGTGGCGATTATGCCGATCTGCCAGCCAATCCATGCCCCTGTTTAATTTTGCTGGATTTGAGAATACCCAAAGTTGACGGCCTGGAAGTGCTACGTGAAATTAAAAGTGACAATTCCCTCAGGCATCTGCCGGTGGTGATTCTAACTTCTTCGAATGCCGAGAGGGATATAGCCAAGGCTTATGAATATCACGCCAACAGCTATCTGGTCAAGCCGCTGGACTTTGTTAAATTTACTAAAATGCTAAGTGATTTGGGGGGGTACTGGCTGGACTGGAATACTATGCCCTTTCAGTCCAACCGAGTAATATCTTCCAAAGCAGATAATTGATATTAATTCGCTCTAACAAAGCTTGTCCTCGACCCGGTCGGGGATGAGGATTCGACCGGGTAAAAGGCCTATATTCATTAATCTTGACGCATTTTGTTATGGTCTCTTAGTTTATGATTAAAAAGTTTTTCAATTTATTGTTGGTTGAAGATAATCCTGCCCATGCCGATTTGATTTGCCGACATTTTAAGTCTTCAGACAAACCACCCCAGATTACTATTGCTGGTTCGGTCAGTCAGGCTAGAAAATACCTGGCCCAATCCCATCAGGATCTGGTTATCTCAGATTTGGTACTTCCGGATGGCAAAGGTACCGACCTGATCACCCGCAAAGGCAAGGAAATTGCCTTACCTCTGATTATCATGACCAGTTATGGCGATGAGCAGGTTGCCGTCGAATCCATCAAAGCTGGAGCCCTTGATTACGTGGTTAAGTCTTCCATAACTTTTAAGGATATGCCTCGAATTGCCGAGCGGGCCATTCAGCAGTGGAATAACATTACCAAGCGTCGAATAGCAGAAGAAAAGCTTCGGGCCTACCAAAAACGCCTTCGTTCATTGGCTCTGGAATTATCCCTTACCGAAGAACGAGAACGGCGGCTAATCGCCACGGATTTGCACGATAACATTGGTCAGTTGCTGGCGATGACCAAAATCAAACTGTGGCAGGTTCGCGCGATGACTTTGCCTGATGAGATTGAGGAAAATCTTGATGCGGCAGTGGAGTGCATCGAAAAGGCCATTCACTACACCAGATCTTTAACTTCCACCTTGTGCCCGCCGGTGCTTTATGAAGTCGGCTTTGAAGCCGGTATCGAATGGCTGATCGAATATTTCAGGCAGAATCATAACCTGAAAACCAAATTAATCAGTGATGGTTGTGCTTATCCTTTGGGAGATGATATGCGGGGACTGTTGTTTCAGGTTGTTCGGGAATTGCTCATCAATGTCGTCAAACACGCCCAGGCAAAAAATGTCGTTGTTGAAATTCACCAGGTGAACCAGCACATCAAAATTTCTGTGCAGGATAATGGGGTGGGATTCAAAGCCTCTCTGATCGGTTCGAGAGGGTATCAGGGGGGCGGGTTCGGCCTGTTTAGTATTCGTGAAAGACTCGACAGTATCAGCGGTCAACTGAAAATTAATTCCCGGCTCGGCCAGGGAACTACCGCTACTCTTTCGGTACCTCTGCAAATGGCCGTAACCTGTAAATAATCCCACCGCTAACATAATCCGGCGGGCAGAAAATTTAATCCACTAATGACTGCCCGGTGAATTTTTTGGCCTGAAGCAACAACTACCCCTGCAGAACATGAAAAACAGCGTAACTATTCAGGGTAATGAACATCTGTAATCAGCTCATTTTGTAGGTGTTCCATTTTGGAACCAGAATTTTTTCAATCGGATTGGATTCGTCAATTTGGCGCAGACTTTGCTGGACGCGATTTTTGAACACCTTCAACTGGGGATCACGAATTTCGTCCGGTTCAATGGACGAGATAATCGAACGAATTCGGTCTTTGATCTGTGATTCATGTTTTTTAGTAAATTTTTTCAGTTGTTCTTTACGCTGATTTTCAGGCTTGGCAGCCACCGTGCATTCCACCACCAGACAACGTCGGGGTGAATACCAGTTTTCAACGAGCATATCTTCGCAAAGATTAACTGAATTGGATTTGTTTACTCCAACCATTCCAAGCGGCCGTTGACCCCATTTCCAGCGGTCCCATTCATAAGAAGACGAAAATTGAGATTTGACAACGAAAAACACTATCCCCGCTAAAAGAATAATCAAAAAGACAAAGGTGCCTTTTCGTTTAGGTTTTTTGCTTTTTTTGTTTTTGACGATCTCAGCCATTTCCGTAATTCCCTGCTCTTATAAAGTCCAGCTTCGACACAGCATCCTGAAAAGGGTGATATTTTTTGCTACCGCAGCTTATCATCTTATCGGAACAATATTGCCAAAACATGTAATTTTCGGCTATTCGGTATGGTTCAGCACCACAGACGTGAAAGTTAAGTGCCCCGGAACAATAAGATTACCCCCCAGGCTTACAGCATTTTAGAAAGCTTGAGCAACTTTTGGGGTGCCGGCTAGAAACGAACCGGGCTGAAGAGTTTCTTGGTGGTCCGGCCCAATCGGGCCGCTAAAGCCCGGGTTACCACATCCATAATCTTCAAGGCCAGATACGGATTTTTTTTGCGAACCAGCAAAAAGCCCATTTTGTTGATTTGGATCAGTCTGGACGGATTAACCGCCTTGACCGTCGCGGTGTGTGCCTGTTCGTTAATCAGCGTGATCTCGCCAAAAATTTCTCCCGGAGAAACCACCGCCAGATGCCGTTCCAGTTGCGGAATGCTGCCCTTAAAAATGTTCAACAGACCAGACTGCACAATAAATAGCCCCTGCAGGTTCACGTCCGTCGTGCCGTCTGAGTAAAGAATTTCCTTTTTTTCCAATTCGCGTAGAGTCACAATCTTCATCATTTCCCGACAGTCATCTCGGGAAAAATCTTTGAAAATGGGAAATTCCGCCAGAAATTTCACCAGCGACTCGGTGCCAACTTCGACATAGCTGCGAATCTCACCAAGCTGATCTTCATCCAGCTCGCTAAAACCCAGCCCGCAATACCAGATTCGATTGATGGTGTCCGAACGGCACCAAACTACCCGACCGGTAATCGGCATAGCGTCATTTTGGCGGTCCAGTTGGATTTGCAGTTGCACCTGCTGACCTACCGCCAGCCCTTTGGCCAACCGCACACAGACACCCGTTTCGCTCAGATTCACCGGCCAGGCCTGACAAAATGCCTTCTGCCCTTCCGCATACAACTGAACGTCAAAACTGGTTATGATTCGCGGTACTAAATCACCTTTTCCCATGCTCATATTATCGGCTATTAAACAACCCAACTTAACTTACTAAACCACTGCAAAATAAACACTTAGCTGAAGCTCCCAAAAACACCCCTCTTTTTCCCTAAGATTTTCCGGTGTTTTTTGTAAAATTAACCTGTTCTAACCGTCTTTATCTATAATGGCAGTTGTTTTTGGAGCTTTCGTGAAAGTTGATACCGATGCAAATCTGGTCCGTGCTGCATGTCGCGGCGACAGCTCTGCACAGGCAAAATTAGTACAAAAGCACTACAAGAGTGTTTTCCTGGTGTGCCTGGGCATGGTTTCTAACGTGCATGACGCCGAAGACCTCGCTCAGGAAGCCATGCTCAAGGGCATGACGGAACTGGAAAAACTACGCCAACCCGATAAGCTGGCCCACTGGTTGTACCACATCGCTCGCAATGCCTGCGTCAATCAGCTCCGCCATAAAAAAAGGAATCGTACCCTGCTGGCGGAAAAAATCACTGAACAACTGAAAAATGAACAATTGCCCAGCAACAACCGTCATCAGGATTATCATCATGAGCAATTGCAAGATGCCATTACCCAACTGCCTTTGGAAACTCGACTGCCTTTAGTGATGTTTTACCTTGACGGAAAAAATGTGAATAACGTTGCCCGCGATCTGGATATTTCGCCATCGGGTGTTTATCAGAAATTACGCAGCGGACTCAAACAATTGCATGAATTATTAGTTGATCCGAGTGTTTCAAAATGAATATTTCCTGCGAAAATATCAAAACCTGGATATTGGACGACGCTCTGGAATTGTTGACCCCACAACAGCAGGCTGTTCTCGAACAACATCTGGCCCAGTGTGATCAGTGTAAGCAGTTTTGTGATGCCATGCGTCAGCAGACCGCATCGCTCGAAAGTTTTGGCCAGGCCATAGAACAGCAAATTACCGCAGGGCAGGAAAAACTGCTGCAAACCTTAAATCAAAACGTGTTACCTCAAAGAAAATCAGAAAAACCTGTTAGGAGACCAATTATGAACAACAAATTAATCAAGTTAGCTGTTGCCGCTGCTGTTGTTTTGGCTTTGCTGGCCGGAGTGATATATTTCAGCAGCTCTGCCGGCTCGGCGGTGGTCTGGGCCGAAGTGGCCCAAAGAATCGAACAGACCCATAACTATTCCTACCGTATGCACATGACCATGAGCGGCGACATGATGACGCAGATGTCCCCCGATGCGCCTGACACCCAGGAAATGGATGGTTTCGTACTGGCCTCTACCGAATACGGTATGAGGATGGATAACAACCTCATGGGAAAAATGCAGCAACGCATTTATTTCCTGCCCGAAGAGCACGCCATGATAATCTTAATGACGGAAATGAAAAAATATATGCGAATGGAATTCGATGAAGATTACCTCAAAAACCAGTGGGAACAGACCAGAGATCCCCGCCAGACCATAGATGAATTTTTGAAGTTCGATTATACCGAACTGCCCCGCGAAACCATCGACGGTGTTAAGGTCGATGGCATTGAAGTAACCGATCCCAAATTTGGCGGCGGCATGTTCAAAAGTTTTTCCGCCCGCTTCTGGGCCGAGGTGCGTACCGGCCTGCCTGTCCGTATGGAAATGGACATGGAAATGGAATCCCCCCAGGGTTCAATGGTAATGAACATGGTTGTGGACGATTATCAATGGGACATTGATGTTGAACCCGCCGACTTCCAGCCGGACATCCCGGACGATTACACCGAAATGGCCAATGTTAAAATGCCCAAAATGGACACCGATGGCATGATCGCCGGTCTGCAGAAATATCTCGATCTGACCGGCAAATATCCCGACGAAATAAATCCTGCTGCCCTGACCGGTAATTTGACCGAGGCTATGAAAGCTAAAGCGCAAGCTCAAAAAGAAGCTGGTGAAACCATCGAAGAAATGAGCGAAGACGAAATAATCCAAAAGAGCATGGAAGACATGATGCCCGTCCAGGCAATGGTAATGTTCTACATGCAACTCATCCAGAAGGACCGCGATCCCGCTTACTATGGCGACGTCGAACCCGGCGATGCCGATGCCGTTCTGGTCCGATGGTTAACCGACAGTGGCGATTATCAGGTGGTCTATGGCGATCTCAGCACCGAAACTCTCACCGCCGATGAACTCACCGAACTGGAAAAGCCCTAACCCTGTTTAAAAAAACTGCCCCTAATTAAAATTACAATCCTTCAAAAAAAGGCCGGTCGAATCCGAACCGGTCTTTTTATATTGGGGGGAACTCCAGCGGTTACTTTTCAGGAAAAGCCAAATCCACTATCAAAGGGAGATGATCTGAGCCGATCCGGTTACCGATTTTAAAATTAATCACTTTTACATTTTTACTGCAAAAGCACTGATCAATCGGGATATATAGCGGTGGCAGCATTGTCGGCCAGGTGGGTTCAATGCCAAAACCTTGGCGGGCGTCTTTCAATCCGGAATCCGCAACAAATTTACTGTAGTAGTGAGACCACATCGTCAGGTTAAAATCGCCGATAACAACTAACGCGTTCTCGTTCGCTGCAGCTTGCCGGGCAATTTGCTCCAACTGACGGTTTCTCATACGAAAATACGAAGGCGTAGCCGGTGGCAGCAAATGTGTAGCGATTACTTTTACTGACGATCCGCCAATTTCAAGATCAGCTATTATGCTGGGGGCGTCACTACCCCCGAACCGTTCAATTGAAAATTCATTTACCTTGATCCTGCTAAATACCGTAATGCCAAAATTATCGGCTCGGGGAAAATATTCAGCCCAGTTGTACTCCGCCTCCAGTTCCTTCACCGCTCTTACCCAGCCGCGATCGGTCTCCTCCAGAACGATTATGTCCGGCGATTCACGCTCAACAAGGGCTAACAAATCGGCATAATTATCGTTGCTGGTGTGGACGTTGGATAAAAGAATTCGTATTTGGCTTGCTCCGTCGATGACAGCAGTATCAGGACCGGCAAAATACCAGGGCAATATTACTGCTGCGTTAATTATCAAAACGATTATCGCCGCACTCAGCCACCACCACTTTCGGTATCTGCCCCAAAAGACCACCGCTATCAGGAAAACAAACAGATACTGCATCCGGAAATGGGCAGTAAGCTCGAATGCCATACTGTATTTCCCCAAAAAACCTGTCAGGGTGAAAATACAACTGGCGTAAAACACTATCCTCCCTCGCCTGGAAAGAGCATTTTTAATCTTGCTCAGCTTGTTAGTTTCAGGCTTAGCTTTCATGCTTTGCTAATGTATCGATATCGATGTTTATATTTTCGCGGTTGACGGTGATGCCGAGCGACCGAAACCAGCCGAAAAGGTCACGTTCCATAACCAGGCTGAGTATCGCGACACTGTCGGCGGCGGTGTATTTTTTAATCTTATCGGGATTCGCCAGCCGTCGTTTTGCCTGGAAGTAGCGGGCGATGAAATCCGGTTTTTCCTTACGCAGTTGTTCAAAAATCCACATGGGCTTGGCCATGCGCACGGCGTGGGGAACGTCTTTACCCTGGGCCAGGTCGAATGTGGTCATGTTGGGGTCGTGCTTCAGGGCGCTGTTAATCCATCCCTTCAGGGTTTTGTCGGCATCTTCTGCCAAGCCAAGTTTTTTACCAGCCAGAATCCCAACATAAGTGGCGATACCTTCGTTCCACATCGGTTCGGGAAAGGGCAGCACCCAGGAATGGGTAGATTCATGGGAAATCAGCTCGACCATACCGTATTGCTTTTCAGGAAAATCACCCCACCAGGCCGCCAAGCCAATGCTTGAACCGGAGGAAAAGCCGCCGCCGCCGGTGGGCAGCAGAATAAGTTTACTTAGCATCCCCTCCGAAGGCGGCACGCCCATGATATCCTCAAGAACCGGATAGCAGCGGTCGTAAACCGCATAAATAGAATCGGCATAGTCTTTCATATAGTCGCTATATTGGATGGGCAGTCGGTTACGCTCGATCAGATTTTCGGGCATCTGGTTAGGCGGACGTTTTTTGGGATCGACAGTTTTACCGCGGGTGATTTGTTTAAGCAGTGGTTTCCACCAATTATCGTTGATGGGATCCTTGGCGTTGGGTTGATGCCCGCACAACGCACGGGAAGCAACCACTAGTTGTCCTTTACCTATGCTTCTCCTGGCCATGAGCGGTTGTCCCTTGTCATCCTGGATGAGTATCTGCCACTTGGCTTTTTCATCGAGCTTGATGATTTTGGGAGAGTAGCTTTCAATTTTTCGATTCTCCAGCAAACCAAAACCTGAAAATGGTTTCTTCGCCGCCTGATTAATAAATTCCGCGCCGAAAGCTTGAGCCAGTGTATTGAGCTTGTAATCCTTCTCACCGCGAAACGTGCTGAAATCACCCAGCACCAGAACCGCACCGCCACTCTGGAGAAAATCTTGAACAGCTTTGATGTCCTTTACCAGGTAGGGACAGGGTGAACCGCCGGACTGGAGAATGAGCAGATTGGCATTAGTGAAATCGTATTTATGCAGGGTTCCCCAGTTGCGCGCGTCAACACCGTCCGGGGCGATGTACTGGGTAAAAAAGCGGCCGTCGAAGTAGAATGAAAATTCGTGGGAAATATCGGTTACCGAATGAATACGCTGCGGTTGCTTGGTTTCAGCACCCCGGGCCGTCCTTAAAAATCCCACTCCTTCGACATTGCTCAGCACCGGCAAAATAAAACCGATAAGCACTGCTATAATTACGATTTTCTTAAACATAGTTTTTCTAAACTCCTTCTTTTAAGCTCCAGACCGGCATTGGACATTTTATTTATCGCATCAGCATTATTGTAAAAGTTTAAAGCCCCCCGGTCAAGTCACTAACCAGTTTAATAAAATGGTTGTATTGACCCGATGCTCACGTCTGCTATAATCCAGCGGTGGTATTTAATCAGCTCAGAAAAGGCCGCTGAGGTAAATGCCTGAAAAAGGCCGATAGTTAAAAATGCATTTTAATCAGAAAGGTAATCATGAAATACAAAAGCAATATTCTCACGATTTTGTTAATGGTTCTCACTAGCTTTTTCAGCATTGCCGGTGATTCCATCGGCCAGGATGTTGCTCCACCCCGGGCAGCGCGATCGGTTCACCTGGCCTACCAGGCTCCCGACGCCGACATTTTCTACAACGAAGTAAAAGTGGAGAAATCTTATCCTGGCACCTATTTTTGCACCAACGGTTTCAACCATGGCTATTTCGGCATCCAGGAAATCTTCGGCGGCAAAAAAGTAGTCATCTTTTCGGTCTGGGATCCAGGCAAACAGAACAATCCCGATGTGGTCGAACAGGACCGGCGGGTAAAGGTTCTCCACACCGGCCAAGGTGTCCGCATCAGCCGGTTTGGCAACGAAGGCACCGGTGGCAAAAGCATGTTCGACTATGACTGGGAAATCGGCCAGACCTACAAATTCCTGATACAGGCCGAAGTTGACGGCGACCGCACCACCTACGCTGCTTACTTCTACCTGAACGAAGAAAAAAAGTGGAAACACCTTGCCAGCTTCCAAACCATTACCGGTGGAGATTACCTCAAGGGCTATTATTCCTTCGTCGAGGATTTCTGGCGGAACGGCACCAGCGCCACCAAAAGCCGCCGCGCCCTTTACAGCAACGGCTGGGTTCACACCCGCGACGGCCACTGGGTCAGTCTCACCCGCGCCCGCTTCACTGCTGACAGAACCCCCACCCTCAATATCGACGCCGGCCCCCAGGATGACGGCTTCTTCCTCGTCACCGGCGGCGATACCAAAAACCATACAAAACTCTATTCCATAATGTCCCGCCCCCCGGCCGGTCTGGACCTGCCCCAACTGGACGATAGCAATTCACCAAAACAAAAATCCAGCAAAGACCAAAGCGAAACTACCGATAAAAAAACAGCAGAAAAAAATCTGCAGAACTGATTTTTATCTACGCCGATTTTGTGAATTCCAGAAAATAACGTCAGTCTCGGCCATACTCTTTCAAAAACCGATACAGCGTCGCCCGCCCCACATTAAGAATCTTCGCCGCTTTCACCTTGTTGCCCTTGGCCTGGGCCAACGCCTGCTCAACCTGGGCCGAATCCAGCTTGCCCCGACGACGATAGGAAACCGGTCGATCCTGCCCGGCAAATGATAACAACTCCGGCGGCAAATGCTCTAACTGGATTATGCTGGTTTTACACTTCACAAAGGCGTACTGAATAGCGTTTTGCAGCTCCCGAATATTACCGGGCCAGCGATAATCGATCATGCAGTGCATCACGTCAGAGCTGACACCGTCGATTGACCGATTCAAATCCTTACTGAACCGCTCCACAAAATGACTCACCAACAAAGGAATATCGTTACGCCTCTCCCGTAACGGCGGCAGGTTGATCGGCACCACACAAATCCGGTAAAACAAATCTTCACGAAAACTACCTTTGCTTACCATCTCCCGCAAATCCCGATTGGTGGCACTGATTACCCGAACATCCACCTTAATGTCTTTCTCGTCGCCCACCCGCGAAAAACTGTGTTCCTGGAGCACCCGCAACAGCTTAACCTGAATCTTGGGGCTCAACTCGCCCACCTCATCCAAAAACAGCGTACCCCGATCGGCTAGCTCAAATCGACCTTTCTTATCCCGTACCGCACCGGTAAACGCTCCCCGCACATGGCCGAACAACTCACTTTCCAGAATCCCCTCCGGCAGTGCACCGCAATTAACCGTTACAAAAGGCCTGCCCGAACGACTACCTTCTCCATGTATCGCACCAGCTATCAATTCCTTGCCCGTCCCGCTTTCCCCCTGAACCAACACCGGACAGTCGCTCCCGGATAAATCGGTTATCAGTTCGTATATCATCTGCATATTCTCGTCGGCACCGATGATGCCGTGAAAACTTTGAATGTCTTTGAGCTTGCGACGTAATTGCGTTACTTCGGTTACATCATGAAAACTGGCTAACACCCCCTGAAAAATTTTCTTGTCGTCACGCAAAGCCACCACCGTCATTTCCACCTGGCGAGTGTGCCCGTCTTTGGTGGTGATCTTGAGCGGGTAATTTATCTTGTCGAAATTTGGAACGCCCTCACAAAACGAACATTTATCACCGCAAAATCCACCGTTAAAAATGTCATCGCACTTTCGACCTATCACATCACGGCGGTCATAACCGGTAATCTGCTCCGCCGACCGGTTGAACCAGGTGATCCGACGGTTGATGTCGTGGGCAATAATCCCGTCGGTAAAATGATCCAATATCATTTCGCTGTTATGCTTGAGTGTGATGGTAGCCGGCAGATAACCTCCTCGAAAAAATTCCTCCACTCGCTGCTGAATTTCATCACGGGTTTGGCGCAACTGCGTAAGGATTTCCTCCTCATTATGCTTCTGGACGCCGTTGACATCATTAGAGATAATCGGGTCGGCTATATCCCAGCGAATCATCGCCGGAGTTCCCGGCAACAGCGAACAATCAATCTGGGCCTGCTCGCTCAACGCAATCACCAGATCAAAAGCAGTCGAATCCAGTTCCGACAAAGCCCGCTTCGGTTGATTTGAAATATCGATCCCTACTTCAGCCATCACCTGGATTGTTAGCGGATCAGGGCCCCTTGATGTCATCCCGGCATTGACGATCAGCACTTCCTTCGGATCAACCAATTTCCCGGCAAAGCCGTGAGCCATCTGGCTGCGGTTGCCTCCCTGAAAACTTAAGAACAGGATTCTTATCATGCAAACTCTCCTGTTGGCACCAAAAACAATACTGTTGAGAAATTAATAGATCGACAGCTCCATTTTACCAATTTAAACTGTCTCGTCAAGTGAGACAGCCCCAATAATGAAACAGTTATCATAAAATCTGATTCATCACCAGCTTCAGGGATTAATATTTTTGGCTTGGCAATTCAACAGAAATAAATCATTAAAACATTGTAACAGTTTAATTTTAAAATGTTTATGAAAAATTTGCCTATGTTGATTCTCCTCCAGGCAGCCGGGAAAGGTGCTTTACAGTTCGTAACCAACTATATATAATGCCTAGTTTGGTTTAACAGCCCAGCTTGGCGACGTAGCTCAGGTGGTTAGAGCAGCGGATTCATAGCCCGCAGGTCACTGGTTCGAATCCAGTCGTCGCCAGTTTGCCATTAACGATAAATTGTTGTTATACAGTAGTTTATCGTTATTTTTTATTAATCAATTATGGCTCTCATCCAATTAAGTTGCTTAAAAGAGAATAATTTTAGACAGGATAACATGATTGACTTGATATAAAATCATTTTAATCAAGGACTTGCATTCTATTAAGGTGCTGTTGCAGTTGTTTTTGTGTTAAGATTATTGGCGACATAAACCTAATTCGTTTTGGCTGAGAAGTTAGAGTCTTTCTCTAAGTAAACTACAACATTTGCGCACATAATTTTCATGGCATTGCCTAACCTCAACATTTACAATGTGTTAGGT
>JAFGSR010000189.1 GCA_016934515.1 Sedimentisphaerales bacterium | reverse complement strand
TTGCATTGTAACATATTGATCAGTAAAATAAATCCTGTTTTGACTATAATTGCGACACAGCCTGAGTACTTGGCGGTGCCACCCGACTGTGGTGGCTGAAGAGGTGTAATGGGCGAAGATAAATATTATCGGGGGGTAACTGCGAGTTCCAAGAGTTCGACGCAGAAAGGGGGTATTTTTATTTTGAGGGTGTTTTTGTCGATGGTGATTTGGGCGTTGCAGTAAACTTTGCGGCTGATTTTCCAGCTTTTGATTTTTTGCATGTCCCATTCGGTGATGTCGGTCAGGGGTAATTCAAAATCGACGGTTTCTTCGGAGGGATTGCGCAGGGAGACGATGGCTGTGTAGGGTTGATCTTTTTGGGAGCCGCGATAGTCGAAAGAGGCGTGGCCATACACCTGGTACTTATAAGGATCGCCGCCGATCCAGTGGGTGTCGCGGAGGGTCTGGGAATTGGCGTGGGACCATTTTATGGCGGCGGCGAGGATGTCCCATTTCTTTTTGGTCATTACGGTATGGCTCATGTAGAGTTCCTGGAGTTGGGTGCCGGTGGCGAAGAAGGAGTAAGCCTGGTCGGCAAAGCTTTTGTCGGTTTTGTCAACGCTGGTTCGTCCCAGGCCGAGGCGGGAATAGACCATTCCGCAGAGCATGAGTGAGTTGAGGGGGAAAAGGGGGCTTTTTTTTACGATGTTGTTGTAGGTTTCGCCGTCGCGTTGGTTGAGCCAGCGATGGGTCATGGGTCCTTTGTCGCCCCAGGTAGCGGCGTCGTATCCGCCGCGCCAGATGGAATCGCCGTGCAGGAGGAAGAAGGGTGAGCCCCAGGTTCCGGTGGTGAGGTTGATGTACAGGTCGGGTTTGATTTGTCGCAATTCGCTCATCAAGCGATAGGCAGCTTCCATGTCGTTGCCGGGGCCGCCGCCGACGCCGTCGAATTTGAAGCTGTTGACCTGATATTTATTAATCATCTCGGCGGTTTTGTCGTAGAAGAGTTTGTAGTATTTGGGGCCGGAGAGGGAGAGTCCGCTGCTGTTGATTTCGTAGCCGGCTTTTTTGGCAGAAGCTAGACGTGCGGTCTTGGTGGTGCCGTAACCGCCGAAAGGTGAGAACCAGGTGCCGATGTTGGTGTTGATTTTTTGGGCGAGGGCGGCCTGGGGTGCGAAGCCCTGGGGGAAACGTTCGAGGTTGAACGACCAGAGATTGTCGTAATCGTCCCAGCCGTCATCGAAGACAAAACAGTCCATCTTGATGTTGTAGGGTTTTATGAAGTCGCGGTGCCAGGCGTTCATGACTTCGAGGCATTGATCGGAGTCCATGACGTGCAGGCCGTCGCTGCCCTGGTCGGCGATGTCGTACCAACTGTTGTAGTGGAGGAAGGGTTGGTATTTTCGAGCTCTGGAGGCTTCGATGTATTCGAGCACGCCGCGACGTAAGGAGCCATAGACGGCGTGGCCGATTACGGAGGAATAAGTCATGGATTCACCGGGCATTAAGTTTCTATTGCAGGGGATGTACTGAGTGATGAGGTCGGTCTTTGCTCCCTTGAGGCTGACAACGCCGTGGCTTTCGCCCTGGAGCATGACGTCGGCAATGACGTGCAAACCTGTTTTTTGGTTTTGATCGAGCGAGTTCAAATCGAGGCGATAGGTGTTGTTGCGGGAGGGCGTGCCGGTGAAGCCGTCGTGGGTGTCTTCGGCGATGAGTTGGTTGTCTTTGAACAGGGCGACGCGGCGGATGTCGAGACGGGACCAACCGCTTTGGTAGGTGAACTGGATGTCAATCGAATCGGCGGTTTGCACCATTTTGTCAGGGAGGGGATAATTGAGTTCCTTAAAAATTTTGGGCTCTAACATCGAAGGGTCCCATTTGCCGATCTGGTTTTCGAGTCTTGCAAGCGTTTGGGCGGTGGGATATTCCATGCCGGCAAAGAAGTTGCCGTTGATTAGAGGTGAGCCGGGCACATCGCCGCCGGTGTTGAAGTCGGGACCGAGAGCCAGAGCGGCAAGCTGGTTTATGACAACGGGGTGGGTGGCCTGGAAAGTGTAGGAATGGCGGATGAAATTGCGGTCTGCAACGGTGCTTACCGAGCAAGATAAACCGCTTTTTTGGTGTTTGAATAAAGGATTGTTCCCAATTTTACCCATCGGTTCAAAATCGACGGAGCTTATCAAGCCATCATCTTGGGTTGTTATGAGCCACAGGGGACTGGCGATCGTGAGCTTTTCGTCGGTATCGGTTCTTTGGACATGATCCAGCTTTCGCCCGGAGTCGGAATAAACAGCGGTTAAGTTGCTTTGCTGAGCCAGGGAAAGGGCATTAGAGGTAACGGTTAAGGCGGCTAACAAACAGATAAATGCAGATTTCATCAGTATTGCTCCTTGTGCGACTTCGCCAGCTTAATTTTATCGTTTAAAAACAGAATTTTAAAGAATTTTAATTGGTATGCCGGGTTGCAATTGAGTAGTTTTTGTCTAAAGGGGTGAAAAAGGAAGTCAAACAAAAAGAGCGATCTGAGGTGGAGTGAGTTCTTTCGTGTAAATTCTCAGTTATTCAATCAATTCTTCAGAAGAGTCATCTGTGCGGATAAAGCGACAAGGGCCAATTTTAGTTCCATCGATACGGCCAATATAAATTCCAGGGCGAGAATGCGGTTTACCGGTTATTTCTTCTGCATCCTGATTTCCTGAATATACCCTGGTTATTTTACCATTGAAGGACTCCCAGCCCATCTCAGCACCTCTATTATCTCTAACATTACCGATAAAAACTCTTTTATCTGTGCGGAGCATTTCAAAAATCTGTCCACGTTCTAAATCTATGAGGTATTCACCCCAGTGGTCTTGTAGCCTGAGGAACGGGCCATGCCCATCTTCCTTAGCATACCAATAAACATTGATTTTTGTTTTGCCTCCCACATTTACTGGTAGAGGTTTGGTGATATCGGCAATATTATTTGTTTTGAATTTAATATTTCTGTCGTATTCAGCCAGGAATGGGTGAATTGATTTTCTCAAGAATACGATATGTCCTGATCCGTCAGGCAAATCGATGTTTATCCCAGTAAACGTATAGTGTCTAATGATAATAATTACAGATAGACATGCAACGACAAAACCCATCCAAGAATATACGAGGTGATTCTTTCGTTTGATCCCGATAATAGAACAAATTAAACCTGGAATAGTTGTTAAATAGCAAATAAAAATCCCAATAATACTTAGTGCAAAACCCCACTGACCAATATTACTTTTTTTATTAGTCGATTCCATTTTGCGATAATCCTATTGGTAGATGTAGGCAACCAGCTTAATGTGGGTATCAGGTTGATTTTTTGTTGTTGGGTGAGGGGATGAGGTCGAGGGTTCCGGCGGCGGGGTTTACGGCGGCGATTTGTACGTTGATTTCCTGGCCTAGTTTGAAGGGGCAGATGTCGGGGAATTTTTGTCGGCCGGCGGAGCGGGAGGAGCGGGCGGGTTTGGAAGATTTTTTGCGGGAGAGAGAGCGGGGGACGTCTTTTTCGGCGATGAGGCCCTCGATGAGGAATTTTTCGAGCTGGACGAAGAGTCCGAAGTTGGTAATGGAGGTGACGACGGCGAGGGTGTTTTGGCCGAGGCGTTTGGAGAGCAGTTGGAGGATTTTGATTTTGCGGAGTTGGTCCTCAGCTTTTTCGGCGTTGCGTTCGGTGGTGGAGCATTGTTTGCCGAGTTGGTCAAGTTGGTCGAAGTCGGGGAAGTCGGAGGTGGTGGATTTGGTGAGGGAGCCATCGAGGTAGGCCTGGAGGAGGCGGTGGATGGTGAGGTCGGGATATCGGCGGATGGGGCTGGTGAAGTGGCAATAGTGGGTGCTGGCGAGGGCGTAATGGCCCTGCGGAGAGGGGCTGTATTCGGCGCGTTGCATGGACTTGAGGACGGCGAGGTTGATGAGGAAGGATTCGGGTTTGCCCTGGACTTTGAGGAGGAGCTGCTGGAGGCTTTGTCGGTCGATATTTTTGGGGATGAGGTAGCCGCAAGTTTTGATGATGCGGGCGGTTTCGCCGGTGGCGAGGGAGTCGGGTTCGGGGTGGATGCGGCGGAGGAAGGGGACGTTAAGGCTGTCGAGCAGTCGGGCGACGGCTTCGTTGGCTTCGAGCATGAACATTTCGATGATGGTGTGGGAGAAGGAGGTGCTTTCGGGCTGGGCGTCGATGACGAGGCCTTTTTGGTCGTAGATGAGTTCGGCTTTGGGAATTTCGAGGGTGAGCATGCCGTTTTTTTGTCGGCGTTTGAGGATGATTTGGGCGAGGGTTTCCATTTTTTTGATGAGCTTGACGATGGTGGGAGGTTGATCGGCGGATTTGCCTTCGAGGATGGCATCGACCTGTTCGTAGGTGAGCCGTTTGGCGGAGCTGATGACGCTGTTGGCGAAACGGGTTTCGAGGACGTTGGCGCGGTTGTCGAGTTTGATGTAAGCGGATTTTACGAAGCGGTTTTGGTTTTCCTGGAGGGAGCAGAGTCCGTTGGAGAGGATTTCGGGTAGCATGGGGATGACCTTGCGGGGGAGGTAAACGGAGTTTCCGCGGTGTTGGGCTTCGTCGTCGAGGTGGGTTTGGGTGGTGACGAAATGAGAAGCGTCGGCGATGTGTACGCCGAGGAGCCACTGGTCGTTGGGTAGTTTGCGTAGGCTGATGGCGTCGTCGAAGTCGCGGGCGTCGGCGGGGTCGATGGTGATGACGGTCTGGTTGCGGGCGTCTTCGCGGAGTTTGGATTTGATGGCGGATTCGGGGTCGAAGTTTTTGATGGCGTTGCGGGCGTTGTTGAGGGCGGTGCGGGAGAAATTTTCTTCGAAGCCGAAGCGTCGCATGACGGCTAGGAGTTCGGCGGCGGAGGTACCGGATTTTCCGAGTCGTTCGATGATGACACCGTTGGCGAAAAATTCGGCGGAGGGGTAATTGAGGATTTCGACGAGGACCTTGTCGCCCAGTTTTGCGTCTTTGGCGGAGGGGTCGTCAACGGCGACGGCTTCGCTGAGAGCGCGGCCGTCGGGCTGGACGAACCATTGTTTGCCCTGGCGGGTGAGGGTGCCGGTTACTTGGGTAACGGAGCGTTCGAGGACTTCGACGATTCGTCCGACGTAGCGGTCTTTTCCTTCGCGTTTGCCCTGTTGCTGGACGCGGGCGACGACGCGGTCGCCGCTGATGGCGTCGAGCGAGTCACCGGGCGGGATGAAGAGGTCGCCCTGGGCGATGAGTTTTTCGGGCCTGACGAAGCCGAAGCCTCGGCTGGAGGATTCGAAGGTGCCGATGATGCGGTTGGAGATTTGGGGCAGGGTGATGGTGCTTTTGGAGGCGATGACGATTTTTCCGTTCTGGCGGAGATCCTTGAGGGCGTCGGTGAAGAGTGAGTACTGGTCGTCCGGGACGTTGAGAGCGCGGGCGAGGGGACGCTGTTTTAGGGGTTGATAGTCCGGTCGAGATAAAAAACGCATGATTTGAGTTGTGAATTTATTTGGCATAAATAGCGATAATAGCAGAAATTATCGTGATTGGACAGTGAATAATTTTGAATTTCTATGATATTGGGATAATCTTGCCGTGAGAGATTAAAGTTGTATAATGAAGTGATAAATACTGGATTTGTATGTTTCTGCAGAAAAGCAACTTGCTGAACTAAAATCCATAAAAAAACGGTGAAATATGAATAAAGACTTGTCATTGCCAACGGAAAAAATTGCAGAATTTTGCCGGAAGAATCACGTTCAGAAGCTAGCTGTATTTGGTTCGGCATTACGGGAAGATTTTGGGCAGGAAAGTGATGTGGATGTGCTGGTGGAGTTTTTGCCGGGGCATGTGCCGGGATTTTTCGGATTAATTGATATGGAGGAGGAGTTGTCGGGAATGTGTGGAGGTCGCAAGATTGACCTGCGAACTCCGGAGGATCTGAGCAGGTATTTTCGGCAGGAGGTTCTGGCCCAGGCGGAGGTTCAATATGTTCAAGGATGATAGTGTACGGATTCGCCATATTGTTGATGCAGCCCAGGAGGCGGTTGAATTTGTTGAGGGGCGTCGGCGTGAGGAGTTGGATAGTAACCGGATGTTGAATTTGTCGCTGGTTCGGCTGTTGGAAATCATTGGCGAAGCGGCCCGGGGGATTTCCGAGGAGTTTCGGCAGGAACACGCAGAGCTGCCCTGGAAGAAAATGGTAGGAATGCGGGACCGGCTTATTCATGGGTATTATGATATTAATCTGGATGTTGTGTGGGAGACAGTGCAAGAGGATTTGCCGGACCTGATTGTGTGGCTGAGTGGAATACTGGATTCCTAGCGGTTCACGGTGACGTTCATAAGTTCGGAATTAACAAAGAGTAGTAATTGTGGGGGATTTTTTTAAGGGGCTAATCAACCACTGGTTACGATCTACGAGAGAATAATTATTTAGGACCGGCGAATAATTTTGTTGCAAAATGGGGATTTATAGTCGATACTGTATTTAATGAGCGCTATGAATGAGCACAATTTTTGTTGGGGCGAGGCTGTGGGCGGTGTCCGGCGGCAGGGGGAGAGTGTGCGAATTAGTGGTGCTGAGCTGAAAAACCTATCTCTGGGTCTGTTGTTACTAGCCCTTCGGGGCTAAAAAACGACCGATTCCATTACTGTTGTTCCTGAAAATTACCCTTTAGCGGCAGAGGTATGTCTGCTATAATCACGGGCTTTGTCTGGGCCTGGGTGAGAATGTGGGCCTGGAGTACGGGAAAAGCCCGTTTTGATGAGAAATGGAGGCGACGAGATGTCGGCCGAGAAAAACAAAAATGATTATGTAGTGATATTCGATACGACGCTGCGGGACGCGGAGCAGAGTCCGGGAGCGAGTTTGAACCTGCACGAAAAGCTGGAAGTGGCGCAACAGTTGGCGCGGCTGGGCGTGGATATTATCGAAGCGGGCTTTCCGATCAGTTCGCAGGTGCAGTTTGATGCGGTGGAGCGGATTTGTGCGGAAGTTCAGGGTCCGGTGATAGCGGGACTGGCGCGGACGATTGCGAAGGATATTGAGTCGGCGGCCAAGGCGTTGAAGGGTGCGAAGCGTTGGCGGATTCATACGTTTACCAGCAGCAGCCCGGAGCACATGAAGCACATGCTGCGGATGACGCCGCAGGAGGTGCTGGTGCGGGCGGTGGAAGCGGTGCAGCTAGCTAAGAGCTTGACGGATGATGTGGAGTTCAGTGCGCAGGATGTGGCCCGGAGCGATCAGGCGTTTGTGCAGGAGCTGGTGGCGGCGGTGATCGAGGCGGGAGCGACGACGATAAATATTCCGGATACGGTGGGTTATGCGATTCCGGCGGAATACGGCAGGATGATTGCGGATTTGTGTCAGAAGGTGCCGGGCGCGGAGAAGGTGATTTTCAGTACGCACTGTCATAATGATCTGGGTCTGGCGACGGCGAACTCGCTGGCAGGTGTGATTAACGGTGCACGGCAGATCGAGTGCACGATTAACGGGTTGGGTGAACGGGCCGGGAACGCCTCGCTGGAAGAGGTGGTGATGGCGATTCGGACGCGTAAGGATCTTTTTAAGGTGGATACGCGGATCAACACGACGGAGATTTATCGCACGAGCCGGCTGGTGTCGCGGTTGATGGGAATTCCGGTGCAGCCGAACAAGGCGATTGTGGGTGCGAACGCGTTTGCACATGAGTCGGGTATTCATGTGGATGGGCTGCTGAAGAACCGCAGTACGTATGAAATTATGACGCCGGAGTCGGTGGGTGTTACCCAGAGCATGATGGTGCTGGGTCGGCATTCGGGTCGGCACGGGTTCAAGGCGCGGTGTGAAGAGCTGGGCTTTGAGTTGGCGGAGGCGGATTTGAATGTGGCGTATGAGCGGTTCCTGGATATCGCGGACAAGAAGAAGGAAATTTTTGACGAGGACATTATCGCGTTGCTGGCGGATGAGATTGTGGATGTTCCGAAAATGTATGTGCTGGATTATATGCAGTGCTCGGCGGGTACCAAGACGCTGCCCAGTGCGACGGTGCGGATTTTGAAGGGCGACGAGGTGCTGCAAGAGGCGGCCTGGGGTGACGGGCCGGTGGATGCGGCTTACAACGCGATCAGTAAGGCGACCGGTCTGGAGCCGGAGCTGAAAAACTACAGCATCAGAGCGGTAACCGGGTCCAGTGAGGCGTTGGGTGAGGCGATTTTGCAGATCGGGTACGAAGGCAAGACGTTTGTGGGCAGAGGCGTGAGCACGGACATTATCGAGGCATCAGCGAAAGCCTACATCAGTGCGCTGAACAATATGATGATGCGGGTTAACGCCAAGCAAAACGGGAAAAAATAATCCAGAGAAGGATAAGTATTATGGCGATGACGATAACGGAAAAGATATTGGCGGTGCACAGTGGTAACGAAAGTGTAAAGGCTGGTCAGTTGATCAACGCGGACATCGATGTGGTGATGTGTCATGACGTTACTACTCCGGCGGCGATAAGTATGTTGGCGGAGCGCGGGCTGGACCGGGTGTTCGATTCGGAGAAGATTGTGGTAACGCCGGATCATTTTCAGCCGGCCAAGGATATCAAAAGTGCCGAGCTGCATAAGCGGTTGGATGACTGGTGCAAGAAGCACAAGATTAAGCATTATTATCCGCTGGGCAAGGCGGGTGTTTGTCATGCGTTGCTGCCGGAGCAGGGGCATGTACGGCCGGGTGAGGTGATTGTAGGCGGTGACAGCCACACGTGCACTTATGGTGCGTTTGGGGCGTTCAGCACGGGGGTCGGCTCGACGGACCTGGCGGCGGCGATTGCGACGGGGCAGTTGTGGTTTCGGGTGCCGAGTTCAATTAAGTTTGAGTTGAGCGGCAAGCTGAGTCCGGCGGTTTACAGCAAGGATATTGTGCTGGAAGTTATCCGGAGGATCGGGACCGACGGTGCGCGTTACATGGCGATGGAGTTTGCCGGTGATGGGTTGGCGGATTTGTCGATGGAAGCGCGGATGACGATAACCAACATGGCTATCGAGGCCGGCGGCAAGAATGGTATCATGGCGGTGGACGAGGTAACGCGGGCGTATCTGGCTGAGCATCTGAAGGATAAGGCGGACTTTACGGTTTACGAATCGGATGCTGATGCGGAATATGTTCGCTGTGAGGAGATTGATTGTGCGGCGTTGGAGCCGATGGTGGCGTTTCCGCATCTGCCCAGTAACGGCAAGGCCATCAGCGAGGCGGCGGGGCTGGCGATGGATCAGAGTTACATAGGCAGTTGTACCAACGGTCGAATTGAGGATCTGCGGATTGCGGCGGAGATTTTGAAGGGTCGGCAGGTGGCTATCCGGACGATAGTGGTGCCGGCAACGCCGGAGATATGGAAGCAGGCGATGGATGAAAAACTGTTCGATGTGTTTTACGATGCCGGCTGTGTGGTATCGGCTCCGACGTGCGGTGCGTGTCTGGGCGGTTTTATGGGGATACTCGCGGCGGGCGAGAAATGCGTTAGTACGACTAATCGTAACTTTGTGGGCAGAATGGGTAGTCCCAAGAGTGAGGTTTATCTGGCAAGCCCGGCAACAGCAGCAGCTTCGGCCGTTGAAGGGAAGTTGACTGATCCGCGAAAGTACCTTTAAGGGAAACCGGAGACATGGTTGAGATCGGAAGAGCTGAAAGATTGGAAGATTATTTTGGGACGTTAGATTTTGAGAAGTTGTCAAGTTTGAGTCAATGATTTTTAGGCTTATAAAACTGCGGAAGTTAAGCGAGGTATTATAATGAGAAAGAAGCCATTAACGCCATACGGTAATCGGCCGATGGTTACGCCGATTGTTAACGCGGTAAACTACGAATATGATTCGTTTGAGGTGCTGCGTCAGATAACCGACGGTGAGATTGACGGTTATACGTACCATCGGGATGATAATCCGACAGTGCGAGCGGTTGAGAAGAAGGTGGCATTGCTGGAAGGTGCCGAGGACTGCATTATCTGCACAACCGGTATGGCGGCGTGCACGATGACATTTCTGACGTATCTCAGTGCCGGAGATAATTTAATAATATTTCATGATGTTTATGGGGCTAATTATAAGGTGGCGTTGATCCTTGAGCGACTGGGCGTGGATATAACCTGGCTGGACGCCAGAGATGGCCAAAAGACCAGCGATTATATCAAGCCTAATACCAAGATGATATTTTGCGAGACGCCGAGCAATCCGTTATGCAAAGTGGTCGATATAGCGGCGTTACGTAAGGAAGCAGACAAGGTTGGCGCGATGGTGGTGGTGGATAACACGTTTGCCACGCCTTATCATCAAAAGCCGTTGCAGTTGGGCGCTGACCTGGTGATCCATAGTGCAACAAAAGGTCTGGGCGGACATAATGATCTGATGGCTGGTGCGATTGCCAGTAACAAGGAGCATTATGAGCTGCTGTGGTTTACGCGTCAGGCCATCGGGACAACGCTGGACGCATATTCGGCGTCTTTGCTGGAGCGTGGATTAAAGACGTTTGAGATGAGGGCGGAAAAGATGGCTGTCAATGCCCTGGCGATGGCGCAATATCTGGAAGGTCATCCCAAGATAGCGCGGGTGTTTTATCCGGGGCTGAAGAAGGACCCGGGATATGAAGTTGCCTGTCGTCAGATGAAAGACGGATTTGGCGGAGTGTTGGCATTTGATGTGACGGACAGTCAGGAAGACGCCAAGAAATTTATTAACTCGTTGGAAGTGATATATCATGCAGTGAGCCTGGGTTCGACGGAATCGCTGATCTGTATCCCTTATCTGACGACGATGTTGTATCTGCCGGAAGAAAGACGAACGACGTTTGGCGTGGGTCTGAATACGGTTCGGCTGTCGGCGGGGCTGGAAAAAACCGATGCTCTGCTTGCTGACCTGGAGCAGGCGCTTCAGAAGGTTTAGGAAAAGGTGGAATGCAAATTCGGTCGACGGAAAAATTTTGTGAATTACAGACAAGACAGAATGGAAGGTTAGATATGGGAAAGTCGCATGTATATAAAAGGGATAATATTAATACGGACGAGATCATTCCGGCACGGTATTTGAATATGGACGCGGAGGAAGAGTTGGCCCGGCACTGTATGGAGGATATCGATACGGAGTTTGTGGCGAAGGTGGCAGCGGGTGATTTTATTGTGGCGGGCGAGGATTTTGGCTGCGGGTCGTCGCGGGAGCACGCGGTCTGGGCGATACGCGGGGCGAAAGTGGCGGCGGTGATAGCGGGATCGTTTGCCCGGATTTTTTATCGTAACGCGATTAATTGCGGATTTCTGGTGGTGGAGCTGCCGGGTGCGGTGCAGAAAATCAGCAACGGCGACGAATTGGAGATTGACGCCCGCGGCGGAAAGCTTAAGAATGTTACGCGGAAAGAGGTGTATGAATTTACGCCGCTGCCGGATTTTGCGTTGGAGATTATCGAGGCCGGCGGGTTGCTGAAAAAGATAGCTGAATAATGATAAGGGTATGCGTCGAGTTTTTCAGGTAAAACCATGAATTCAAAAGAGTTAAATAAAGAGATGATTCTGGATGCTATCGGCCGAAGCCGGGCTCGATTAGAGTTGTTGGGGATTAGTAATCTGGGGCTTTTCGGATCCTTTGTTCGCGGTGAACAAACCGAACAAAGTGATGTTGATTTGTTGGTGGAGTTCGGAGCCGATAAGAAAAATTTTGATAATTTTATGGATGCCTGTTTTTTTCTGGAAGAGCTTTTCGGGCGAAAAGTAGAGTTGGTGACGGCGGAATCGCTGAGTCCCTATATTAAGCCGCATGTGATGAAGGAAGTTGAATACATAAGAGTTTTTTAACCACGGATTTCACGGATTTTAAGATATTTTAAAAATGCTTTATTCTGATACAACTGAAAAGATTATTGGAGCGGCGATGGAGATTCATAAAATCCTGGGGCCGGGCTTTCTGGAAAGTGTATATGAGGAATCATTGGCTTACGAATTCGAATTACAGAAAATGGATATTGAGAGGCAAAAGCCGGTAGAGGTTATTTACAAAGGGCGTTCCGTAAAGCAATTTTTCTGTGATTATATTGTTGAGGGAAAGGTTTTGCTGGAAATAAAAGCTATAAAGAAAATTACTGGGATCGAACAAGCTCAGGTTATAAATTATCTAAAAGCCACCGGCCTGAAAGTGGGATTACTGGTTAATTTTGGGGCAAGTTCACTGGAATATAAGAGATTCATGAATTGAATCGCGGATGATAAGAGTCAGAAGATTTTAAACCACGGATTGTAAGAGTTAATAAGAGTTTTAAACCACGGAGAAACTATGAAACCGGAGCCTCCCGGGTTTTTTGACACGGGATCGTTATAATAACGTCCCAAGAATTAACGTGGTTG
>JAFGSR010000015.1 GCA_016934515.1 Sedimentisphaerales bacterium | reverse complement strand
TTAACGAAAGTTGGGGCAAAGTTAGTGGTTTTTTGCAAAAAGTTGGGATTTTTGAAAAAGGGTTGTCGCGCTTTTGGACACATTTCGGTAGAGGAAAAATCTCTATAAGGTATTCATTTACAACGATTTACGCCGATTTTCGCTGAATGAAACAAATTATGGATTATGGATGATAGCTATCGTGTTTATGGATCGGGGGGATTTTTTGGGGAAAATTAATGTAAATCCTTATTAGACACTGATTTACACTGATTTTAAGATTGTTATCCGCAGATTACGCCGATCCGGCTTCGCTTAAGCCCCGCCGCGACAAGTTTACGCAGATTTAACAGGTTTTAGGTGCTAGGTGCTAGGTTTTAGGTAAAGACAAGATTCTCAACCACAAAAAACACAAAAGAATTTTTACCATGAAGAGCATGAAGAAGAAATTAGACAGGATTATCGAGATCGAAATTAATGTTATATAATGTATCGCTTTGCGATAGTTATTTAATCAGATCCCTCGGCTGCGCTCGTGATGACACTTAACCGCGTGGGTAACAAGGTTACCCACCCAAATACAACTAAGAATTGTACCGCTGCGCGATAGTTATTTAGTATCTGTTGCGGAAAGCTGTTTTTTATAATCATGCGATTTCATATATTAGCGAAAACCTGTTTTTGTGCCGAAATACTGGATTCGCTAGCGCGGCTCTACGTGTCCCGCTTTCCGTTACAGGCTCTACGCTACGCTCCGTGTCGCGGGAATGACAAGAAGTCGCTTCCGCAACATGAACTACTTATCATTTCTCCGACTGTACTCTTAGCGGGACTTATTAGAAATATGGCTCTATTGGCATCGAGGCTCACGTCAATCCAGTTGGAATTAATCGATTTACAGGCTTTAAAAGTGCCGTTATCCGGATCCGCTTGCAACCAATAATCCGGTTGATTCAGCCTTATGCGTCCCGAATAAGGTTTATCCGCGACATTTACCAAAAGTAAAATTTCACGGCAGTCCCTTATAAATCGACCCGCTACCACATGGTCACAGGCCGGTTCGAGGAAGCCATTCTTTTGAATGTCTGCCAGTTTCTGCATATCCACCACCGCATTTTGCTGCTCTGCCCGGAACACATAACCACCATCCGCTTCCCATTGATTCACTACTACCTTAGCAGTTTCCGGCAGTTCGACATTCGCCGGTAATAGCAAGGCTTCAAAACGCCGCCCCTGAAACCATAAACCGCCATTCCGAACCTTGGCTGTGGAAAGTATTTCATGGTCCGTCAAGGCAAATGAAATCTGCGACCGCACCATTTGTTGCCCCAGCGTAAAGAAGGTATGAACCAGTTGTTGAGCACGTTGTGTTTGTCTGGACAAGTCGAGCTTATCTGCCACGGGTAGATACTCTGCCCATAAATCATAGATTGGATAATATAGTAAAACTTTCGGGTCGGGGTTGGCCTGTCGCAAAATTGCGTTCAATTTTCCTACATACTCACAATAGCCCTGATATTTTGCCATATCAAAGGGTATAGTACTGCCGATATCGATCATGTAGACGATCTGATCCATTGCGGAGGAAAGATAATAGGAGGTGAACTCGGTAACCCCAAAGGCCGCCTGCCAGGCCGCTGTCGCCTGCATTTTCTCCAGTGTTGCCGATTGTTTGGTGGCCATCCGCTGCGAAAAATCGCTCACCTCTGTCATTACTTTTCGTCCGCCGTTGAACAATGCCGCCGAAGCGGGCAACGAAGCCGTCAGCCACATACTACGCAATACCTCCGACGGTTCGGATGTCAGGACATCGAGCCCGGGTATGTCCATCCGCCCCAGGGCCTTTAAGGAATTGCCATAAAGCCCAACGTGACAGATAAGATTTTCCTCATGCAGGCTATGACCCGAGGAAGCTACGTGATGCGTGTGAGACCACTGCTGAATTTGCCCGAAAAAACGATCCGCTATCAAATCCGCTATCAGCGCCCAATACTGCCGTCGCACCAGGCGATCCTTCTCGGTTTTCCCGGTAAATAAACTGCTGCGAACAGCCAGAAGATCCACCCCATAGCGGCGTTGATACACTTGCGTCAGATCATTACACCAGGGCACCATCGGTAATGGTTTGACTGTTTGATCGACCGGATCATCCACCCTCACATTTTTCCTGATATGTTCCGGAAGCTGCCCCAGGTTCACCGCCATCAGCGATGGTTCATCCGTGAAAAAAGCCTGCACCTCCCCAAAGTCTCCGCCAAGTTTTTCGCAGTAAGCCTGATGCGTTTTATCAATAAAACAATGCATGGCTGCTTTATCAATCAGATTCGGACAACGCCGTGCCGCGTAATAATTATTGCTGGCGTGGGTATGTTCATATGCCGACCGGATAGCAAAAGGCTGGACCTGCGAAGGATCATAGACCAATACCTGCGAATCAAACGCGGGATTCTCCTTCATTACCAGTCCTCCAGCGGCACCGCTGGGATATCCCTGCTCGTCATAGATCCAAATCACCAGCCCCACCTGCCGAGCCGCCTGAATGGCCTTACGCAGGGTTTCCCAATGAGTATCCGAAACCAGATACTCATTGAAATCCACATTACATACAATCCCACCAAATCCGATTTCCTTCAAAGTACCCATCGCATGCAATGTCGCCTGGGCCGGTGGTATCCCGTGAACGATCTGTAAGGGCCGCAACTCATTTGGGGGAGAAGACCAGAGCTGACGCCATTCTTTAGGCAAACCGGACATCGAGTTTTCCTGCCCGAATGTAAAAACAGAAAACATACTGAATAATAATGGTATTATATAACTACAAACATGCTTTAAAATCCAATACATATTTATTCCTTGTTTAAGAGAGTTTATTTTTTGCTGGAGGGTTTGGGCGAGGTCGGGGATAAACGGGATTTAGTGGGTATATTAGAATATAATAAACCGTATGGGCTGAAGCCCATCCTGCGGAGATATGCGTGCCATCTCCTCTAATTCCATCCAGCACAAGAATTTACATCAACCATCCGTTAACCAACCAACAAAATATTAGTCCACAAATTGCTTTACAAAATACTTCGGATTCAACCTTTCACCTGTTGCCTGAGCAATCATTTTGTCCCAATTATACACCGAACCTGCCGCAAAAACATTCTCGTGCAGGTAATCACCCACCTTTTTCTGATTGATGTAGGTTACGTTTTGATCGGAATCCAGTTTCAAAACATTGTTCACCAGGTACTGATGCAGTTGCGAAGCGAACATTTCGCCGAGGCTGTAATTGTGATAATAACAAGGTGCGATGGTGAAATGGATTTTCGCCGCCCAGTCCGGTGCGTCCCTGTTCGCCGGTTTCTTAATCAGTTGATATTTCCGGACCATATCCCACCAGAGCGAATTGAGGTCCTGGTCGGGATTGGCGTAAAGCTGTTTTTCAAAGTTGTACATCACCATGTCCCAGCGAATAAAGATCAACTGCTTCAACTGGGCAAATTTTTTGCTGACCTTTTCAATTTCCATCCGCTGCTCAACCGTCAAACCGAGCGTCTGCTGCATCCAGGCGGGGTTGCTGCTGAGTCGGCCGAAGAACATGGCGATTCCTTCGGTGGTAAAAGCGTGTGCCGGTTCGCGTAAAAGATATGGGGTTTGATTATCATGATATTTATCATAAACGGCGTGGCCTAACTCGTGCAGCATGGTGTCCATCCAGCGTTCACTGCCCTGGAGATTGCAGAGAACCCGCACATCGCCGACCCGGTCGATGTCGATGCAAAAAGCGTGGGGATTTTTTCCGGGCTTTTCGTAAAGATCACTGTTAGCCAGGATGGAATCTACGGGCAGATTAATGCCGCTGTAGAAATCCCTGGCTAACTTTTCGATATCCTTGCCGGCGTAATAGGCATCCAGGTTGGAGTCAAAAATCTGGGGAGCTTCCTGAAAGAAAGGATCGTGATAATGCCAGGGCATCAGTTGATCGACCGGAACGTTATATAGCCCAGCCAGGATTCCATCGAGTTCGGCTTTTAGACGGGCAAAGGGTTCGTTGGTTTGTTCGTAAAGATCGTTGAAAATGCGGTCGAGTTCTTCGACCTTTTGTTCGGAGAGGGTCAGGGAAAGGGTGTGATAGTTATCAAAGCCAACCTTTTGAGCGGCCTGGTTGCGGAGCTTGGCCAATTTAATCAGATCATCCGCGACGGCGGCGCCGACCTGTTTGGAAGCCTGCCAGGCTTGTTGGCGTTTATTAGAATCGGTTTCGGTTTTTAGAATTTGCAGGATTTCATTATTGGAAAACTCGCGGCTGTCGATTTGGCCGCGATGGGTGCTGAAAGTCTGCTCGATTTTGGTGGCCAGTTCAATGGTTTGCCTGAGCAGGTCCGGGTCAAGTTGATTTCTTAAATAAGAGCGATATAAGCTGTCCAGTTGGCGAGCGAGCAGGTGGTTTTTAATCTGGTTGGATTCGCGCAGTTCTTTGAGCAGGGCGAAATCCTGAGCATTGCTGTAAACCTGACTGATCTGCAGACGAAGCTGGGCGGACTTTTTATAATCGGCATCATTGCCGGAGACCGCGGCGTCCCACTCCGCCAGGGCTGCTTGTTTTTGGAGGGGCTGAATTTTGGCCAAATGGCCGACGATGAATTTTTGCAATTTTTGTTCATCGGCATTTTTCGCAACCGAATCAGGCTCACCGCCACAACCGAGAAAATTGACCACCAGAGACACCAGAACCAGAATCAGCACCAGAATTTTCATGTTTAAAACTCCTGTAATTTACAATAATTCAATGAGATATGTTATATCGAAAGTGGGCGGCAGTCAAGAGGCACAAAACCTGCTCTAAAACAAATGCTACATAATGACTTTTATCCTTCATATTTGTCCGCTGATGCGTATCGGGTTGAAAATTCGGCAACAAACGATTTGAGACCTGTGCCGGCATTGGAACTATCAATCTTCAAATCTATTTACAAGTATGAGGCTTATTTGGTTTTGAGATTATTTTTTATTTGCCACCGTTGTAAGTACCTGTTATACACTAATATATGGTGAATTCCCGGTATCCTTAATCTTCCGATATATAATCCATAGTAGTGGAATATGTGAAGATGGGTACGGCTAAGACAAATACCATAGCAACGGCCACTTGGTGTTCATGGGCCAAGAAGCAACAAAAAGAAAGCTGTTTTTCAGGAAAGAGTTTTTCGTCATGGAACATAATTTAACCAATTCAATACTTAATCGGATTGCGTTTATCGGCAACTTTTCGCCGCGACTGTGCGGCATCGCTACATTTACTACCGATTTGTGTGAGGCCATCGCCGCCCAATATCGTCAAACGACCTGCATAGCCGTGCCGGTCAATGATATCGAGGCCGGTTACGCCTATCCGCCCCGAGTTCGGTTTGAAATCACGGAGAAGGATATTGATTCTTATCGCCGAGCTGCTGACTTTCTGAATATTAACAACGTTGACCTCGTATCCCTGCAGCATGAGTATGGCATTTTCGGCGGGCGCGTGGGCAGCCACATTCTGGAGCTTATGCGTGAATTGCGGATGCCCATCGTTACGACCCTGCACACCATTTTGCGTGACCCGAATCCCGATCAGAAGCGGGTGTTGAAAGAAGTTGCGGCTCGGTCTGATCGGCTGGTGGTAATGAGTAAGCGGGGCGTGGAATTTTTGCAGGAGATTTATGGCGTGCGTCCGGAGAAGATTGATCTGATCCAGCACGGTATTCCTGATGTGCCCTTTGTAGATCCAAGCTTTCACAAAGATCTGTTTGGAGTCGAGGGCAAAACCGTGTTGCTCAGCTTTGGCTTGCTTTCGGCGAGCAAAGGCATCGAAAATGTCATCGCCGCCCTACCCGCCATTTTAGCCCGGCATCCGAACGTGGTGTACATTATTCTGGGTGCGACCCATCCCCACGTCGTGCGGAATGAAGGCGAAACCTACCGTCGATCTCTGCAATGGCTGGCACAGGAGAAGGGCGTGGAAGGTCAGGTGATCTTTTACAACCGTTTTGTCAGTTTAGAAGAGCTTGTTCAGTTCATCAGCGCGGCGGATATTTACATTACGCCCTATCTTAATGAAGCACAAATCACCTCCGGGACACTGGCCTACACCCTGGGAGCGGGAAAGGCGATGATTTCGACACCCTATTGGTATGCGGAAGAGATGCTGGCCGATGAACGGGGCATATTGGTGCCATTTCGGGATCCGGCAGCGTTGGCCGAGCAGGTGATTAACCTGTTAGATAATGAGTCCCAGCGTCACGCCATGCGTAAGCGGGCTTATATGTTTGGTCGCCAGATGATTTGGCCAGAAGTGGCACATCAATATATCGCGAGTTTTGAACGCGCCCGAGCTGAACGCCGACATTTTATTCCGGCCGGCTTTGCGGTCAAACCGCTGGATAAAAGGTCTGCAGAACTGCCGCCCCTCAAACTCGATCATCTGCACCATATGACGGACAAAACCGGAATATTGCAACACGCCACTTTCGTCGTGCCCAACTATCACGAGGGCTACAGCATCGACGACAACGCCCGCGCACTGATAGTGAGCACGCACCTGGAAGCCTTAGGCAACGAAACAGCCATAAAGCTAGGCATCCGTTATCTCGCGTTTATCTGGTATGGCTTTAATACGGCAAGCGGTCGCTTCCGTAACTTTATGGATTATCAGCGTCACTGGCTGGAAGAAGGTGGTTCCGATGACAGCCACGGCCGCACATTGTGGGCGTTAGGAACCGTGTTGGGTCGCTCACACACGCCGGCCTTGTACAGTATGGCAGGATGGGTATTCGAGCAGGCATTGCCCGCAATTCTCAACACAACGAGCCCGCGAGCCTGGGCTTTCGCGATAATTGGCATTTACGAATACCTACAGCGATTTGCCGGTGACAGCCGGGCCGGTCAGGTACGGGATGAATTAGCCGAGCGTTTGCTCAGGCTGTATGAAAACAACCGCTCAGATGAATGGCGTTGGTATGAAAACCGGGTAACCTATTGTAACGCCGCGTTACCGCACGCCTTACTCCTCTGCGGCCAAGCGATACCCAATGTCGCCATGACCGAAGCCGGATTGGAATCGCTGGGTTGGCTGGCCGATTTGCAGTGTGCGGACGCGGGGTATTTTGTTCCTATCGGATCGAATGGTTTTTATCCGCAAGGTGGTGATCGGGCCCGGTTCGATCAACAGCCGGTGGAGGCGCAGGCGATGGTTTCGGCCTGTCTGGAAGCCTACAGGATCACTGTCGATAATCGCTGGCGTAAGGAAGCCCACCGCGCCTTCGATTGGTTCTTCGGTCGCAATGACTTGAATCTGCCCGTTTACGATCCGACGACGGGGGGATGCCGGGATGGTTTGCATCCCGACCGCATTAATGAGAATCAGGGCGCAGAATCAACGCTGGCCTTTCTTCAGGCCCTGCTGGAACTGCGGCTGAGTGAAAATATTCTTACAACAACTGAAGGATAAATTAAATGAATCATCAATATTGTGAACTTTTTAGCCGTCATAAGTTGAATCCCATATTAACTGTTGCGGATTGGCCTTATCCGGTCCATAGCGTATTTAACCCTGCCGCCACGCTGCTAGCCGATGGCACGACTCTGCTCCTGTGCCGTGTGGAAGACCGGTGTGGACAATCCCACCTATGTGCTGCCCGTTCAGCCAATGGCATAAACGACTGGGAAGTCGATACCCAACCTACTCTGAAGCCTGACCCGGAGCACTTTCCGGAAGAATATTGGGGCATTGAAGATCCACGTATAACCTTTATCGGCGAACTAAACAAGTATGCCGTCGTTTACACCGCCTACACGCACGACGGTCCGGGTGTTTCCCTGGCCCTTACGGAAGATTTCCGAAACTTTGAGCGCTATGGTTTGATCATGCAGCCGGAAGATAAAGACGCGGTGCTCCTGCCTTATCGTATTGACGGAAATTGGGCATTGATCCACCGCCCGGTCAGTTCGATCGGAGCGCATATCTGGATATCCTACTCCTCCAATTTGCGTCACTGGGGCAACCATAAGTTAATGCTGAAAGCCCGAAAGGGTGGCTGGTGGGACGCGAATAAGATAGGCCTTTCCCCCCCACCCATCGAAACAGCGAAGGGCTGGCTGGTGATCTACCACGGCGTGCGACAAAACGCAGCCGGCGCCATTTATCGTCTCGGTCTGTCTTTGTTTGATTTGCACGCGCCAGAGATTTGCCTCAAACGCGGCGACGAGTGGGTTTTTGGTCCGGAAGAACCTTACGAGCTGCAAGGGGATGTTGACAAGGTTGTTTTTCCGTGCGGCTACACCATTGCTCCTGATGGCGATACGATTCACTTGTATTACGGAGCGGCGGATACGAGCATTGCCCTAGCCACCGGCAGTATTAACGCCATGCTGGAATGGCTTGAGCGACACGGATAAAAAACCTACAGGCTTTCAATCAATGAAAGAAAATTGCAAGCGAGGTTCATACTCCATCGGGGAGTAGGTGAGCCGGTTGTCAGTTGATCTGAGAGAAAGGTGATTGAACGATGAAAAAAATGTGGATTTTAATCACGTTGGCGGTTGTATTCCTGGTTTCATCAGTGGAACTGACCGGTTGTAAGAAGGAAGAGAAACCGGTCAAAACGGATACCGTAAAAACTATGAAGGATGAGGGCGAGGCCGCGGAGAAGGCGGCTGCGGAGAAGGCGGACACTGAACATCCGGCCACTGAACAACCGGCCAGTGATAAGCCCAAGGATCATCCGGCACACTAAAGTGGTATCAGCCATTCAGCTTTTTCGGTAATGTCAAATCTCTGCAGTTGCTGGGGAAGTGTGTTTTGTTATCGAGCCGCTTAGTTGGTCTTCGACCACGCAGGAGCGGTCTTGAAATGCAGAAAGGAGCATTATGATGCTGGGAATCAACCGGAAGCGTTTGTCCGTCGCTACGGGTGTTTGTTTAGCGGCGGGGGTTCTGGTTTTTGCGGTGTTGAGTGGTTGCGACAAACGGCAGGAAACTGATAAGAGCGAAAAAGCTGAGCCTTATGTGCCAACCATCGTTACCGGTGAAATCCAGGCCGGCATCGAGAAGCATATCGCCGAGCAGGTTGAAAAGGGGGACGGTTACTTCACGGTTGAGTTCGAAGGTAAGGAGCTGAAGCTCAAGCTGGTTCGGGTGCACGTGGAGTACCTGGCATCGCTGGCACCGCAACGACATTTTGCCTGCGTGGACATGGTGAGTTCCGACGGTCAGTTCTACGACATTGATTTTTTTATGGCAGGTGATCCGGGAGCGATGACGGTTACGGAAACCACGGTACACAAACTCAACGGCAAGCCCTACTATGTGTGGAAACAGAAGGAGGATAAAACCTGGGTGCGTGCGCCGGTGGAGGATGCTTCGCAGGAACTGCTTGGTGTGCTAACCGGACGGGACACCTTTGAGTTTTGCTACCAGGCGACGCTGCCGGAGATAACGGGGGCGGCGCGGTGCTGGATTCCGCTGGGGAGGTCGGATAACTTCCAAAAAGTGACTGTGAAGTCGATAAGCGTGCCGGGCACACACAAAACTCTGGTGGATAAGGTTCACGGGAATCGCATACTTTTTCTGGAGCTGGGGCCCGAGGACAGCAGCAAGGAACTGGAAATCGTTTACGATGTAGAGCGGCTGGAAAAAGGTGCCTATGCTGATGATCCAACCACGGTTGCGAAGTATCTGCAACCGGAGAGCATGGTCCCGTCGGACGATAAGTTCAAGGCTATCGCGGAGAAGGCGGTTCAGGGCCGCGAGGGCGACCTGATGCGTGCTCGAGCGTTGTATGACCATGTAATCGATGAAATGAACTACAAAAAGTTCGGCGAGGGATGGGGTAAAGGGGATGCGGTTTATGCCTGCAACTCCCTCTACGGCAACTGCACCGATTATCACGCCTACTTCATCGGGCTGGCGCGGTCCATCGGCATTCCGGCGCGCTTCGCGATCGGGGCTTCGATTCCTTCGGAGCGGAACGACGGTGGGACCGACGGCTATCACTGCTGGGCCGAGTTTTTCGCGGACGGGAAGTGGTGGCCGGTGGACATCAGCGAAGCCGACAAGTTCAGCGCGTTGAGCATGTACTTTTTCGGCCACCATCCGGCAAACCGCTTCGAGTTCACCCGCGGGCGTGATCTGGTAGTCGAGCCAGGTCCGGCATCGGGGCCTATTAACTTTCTGGCGTACCCGCTGCTGGAGATCGAGGGCAAGCCGCAAAAGGTTAAGACCTTGTTCCTGTTCAAACGTACGATCTGTGACGCACGTGGGAAAACGGACTGATATTTTTAAGGTAGTTATTACACCTGGGAGAATATTTATGAAGAAAGATCTCTGCAATATAAAACTGGTATTATTATTCCTCATGGGATTTGCCGTTGTGCTTCAGGCGGCAACGATTGATGTGGGAAAACTTAAATGTCAATTCCGCACAAATCCGCTTGGTGTTGATTCGCCATCACCTGCGTTAAGTTGGCAAATCCAGCCGGTCAATCCTGACGAAAGGGGGCAAAAACAGACGGCTTACCATGTTCTGGTCTCAAGCAGCAGTAATTTGCTGCGTCAGGATACCGGTGATTTATGGGATAGCGGCAAGGTGGTTTCTGAGCAAAGTATCCAGATTGCATATAGCGGCGATGCTCTGCAAAGCGAAAGGGAATATTACTGGAAAGTTCGCTGCTGGGATAAGACCGGTGTGGTTTCCGACTGGTCAGAGAGCGCATTTTGGACGATGGGATTATTGAACGATTCTGACTGGCAGGCCGGCTGGATCGGTCGCGATCCATCAAACACAGGCCCATCAAACACAAGCAGTGATTGGGGGCAAGCCTGGTGGATATGGTATCCCGAAGGTGATCCATTAAAATCTACACCAGCTGATAGTCGTTATTTTCGTCGTACTGTTAATATCAATAATATCAGCGACATTACTGCAACGACGTTTATGGTTACCGCCGATAATGCCTATGAAGTATTCGTCAATGGTATTCAGGTGGGTTCAGATTCAAACTGGGAACGAGCGGAAAAGTATGACATCAAAGAGCACCTGGTTAAGGGCAAAAATGTTATTGCAACGAAAATAACAAATGGCGGGGGTCCCGGTGGCTGGGCCGCTAATATGCTCATTGAATCCAAACTGGGGAAAATTTGGTTTCCAACCGATGATAAATGGCTTTGCAGCAAAAAATATAACAGTAAATGGTTCGATGTAGATTTCGATGATTCATCATGGAGTTCATCAATGCCGTTTGGGGTGATGGGGATTTCTCCATGGGGTGATGTTACCCGGACTTGGAATGTTCGCTTGCCGATCTTTCGTAAGACTTTCAATGTTCGCAAAGCAGTCAAAAACGCCAAAGTTTATATCAGCGGCCTGGGGCATTACGAATTGTCGGTCAATGGTAAAAAGATTGGTGATCAATTTCTGGCAAATGCATGGAGTGTATATGAAAAAACGGTTTATTATGATGTTTATGATATTACAACTGACCTGCAGCAAAACGTTAACGCTTTCGGGTTGATGCTGGGTAAAGGCTTTTATAATACTAATGGTGACCGTCGGGTGCATGGTGTGCATTTAAATAATCCTTTAAAGTTCATTCTTCAAGCCAGGATCCAATACACCGATGGCACCAGCGATCTGATCATTAGTGACTCTACATGGAAACTCACCGAAGGCCCAATTACGCATAATGCAATCCTTGGTGGTACTGATTATGATGCCAGGCTATTGCCGGTCGGATGGAATACTGCACTGTTCGATGATTCTGAATGGGAGTCAGCAATGCCAACCGACGGTCCGGGTGGTGAGCTTATAGCTGCTTATTCACCGCCGATGAAATCTTTCGATGTGTTCAAGCCGGTCAAGATCGAACAGCCTCAAGTGGGGTATTATGTTTACGATTTTGGTCAGAATGCTTCTGCCCAGCCTCGTCTGGTGATTCAAGGACAGGCCGGGCAGAAGGTTAGACTTACTCCAGCGGAGCAGAGGCACGGTCAAACTAATAACTCAAACAATGGCACCGGTCGAGTTGATCAGTCTAGTGTTGGTTCGCCAAACTATTGGGAATATACTCTCAGGGGCGGCAACGAAGAAACCTGGATTCCACAATTTCAATACACCGGTTATCAGTATATCGAACTTACAGGTGGCGTTCCGCAGAGCAATGAGAATAGTAATAACCTGCCTGTAGTAAAGTCATTGGACTCTATTCATGTTCGTGCCGATTGTTCGACTGCCGGTCAATTTGAATGTTCTAAGAAATTGTTTAACGATACCCATAAACTTATCGATTGGGCGGCTCGGAGCAATATAGCCCATGTGTTGACCGACTGTCCGCACCGGGAAAAACTTGGCTGGCTGGAAGTAGCCTATCTTGTCGGTCCTTCGATAGCAATGAATTATGATTTGGCGAATTACTATAATAAAATTGAGCGTGATATCAGAGATTCCCAATCGCCAGACGGGAAAATGTTTACGGTGGCACCAAACTATCCGGAATTTCCCGGCGGTTTCCGTTATACTCCTGAATGGGGTGCGGCGGGGATCATATTGCCCTGGCAGTTATACAGATGGTATGGCGATAAAACCATACTTGCAGAGAGCTACGCTGCCATGAAAGCCTTTGTCGATTATATGCACAACACCTCGACGGAGTTGGTTCCGATTCCCGGTTTGGGGGACTGGTACGATTATGGTCACGGGCAAAGCCTGGGCGATTCGAAATGGACACCGCCAACTTTAACTGCGATGGCAACGTTTTACAGGTGCACAAAAATCCTGGCAGACTCAGCTGATCTGTTGGGAAACGATGTTGACAAATCGACCTATACTGATTTAGCGGCACAGATAAAAACAAAATTCAATGCTGAATATTTCAATGGTACAAATGAATACACTAATAATGGCAGCTGTCAAACCGCAAACTCGATAGCATTAGTTAGCGGCCTGGTCGAACCTGAGGAACAAACCGCTGTGCTCGATAAAGTCATTGAAGATCTTCGTAATCGCGGCAATCAGCAAACGGCAGGCGACGTGGGCTATTATTATCTGGTTAATGCTCTGCGTCGTTTTGGCCACAGTGATGTGTTGTTTGATATTAATAATCGCCATGAAGTTGGAAGTTATGGCAGCATAATCGATAAAGGCTGGACCAGCTTGCCCGAAAGCTGGAATGTTGTTTTGGTTAACTCACTTAATCATGTGATGCTTGGCCATGTCACCGAATGGTTCCACAAAGATGTGCTGGGCATTTCTCAGACTGCTAACAGCAGGGCATACAAGGAAGTTCTGATTAAGCCAGAAGTTGTTGGTGATTTAATCTGGGCGAAAGGGTATTATGATTCGCCGTTTGGGCGTATTGAAAACAGTTGGAAATTGCATGGTGGAATGTTTGTTCTGGATGTCACAATTCCAGCCAATTCCACTGCTATCGTGTACGTTCCTGCAAAAACAACTGCTGATGTCAGGGAAGGGTCGGGAAGTGCATCATCATCAACTGGTGTCGAATTTCTTCGTATGGAAAACGGCAAAGCTGTTTATCGCGTCCAGTCCGGCAAATTCCATTTCTTCACCCAAGGCAATCCCATGAAATGATTTACCGGTATTACACCTTGACACCTATCCCCATTCCGCCTGGGGACAGGTTCTATCAACATTACACCTTTTCGGGCAGAACAAACGGTGGGCGATAGGAACGTTTGAGGTATTTGTTGGCGGCTTGGGCATGGTCGCCGACAAAACTCTCGGTTTTGCGGTCAAAGTTAAGTTTCGGGCCCAGCACGAACGATTTTTCCTTAAGGTTTACTTTATTGCCGTCGAGCTGTTCGAGCATATCGTTGAGGGTGTTCAGGGCGTCATCGTGTTCTTTCATGCTTGCGCGGGCCTGGTCAACGGAGGCCTGGGAACCGACACGGAACCCGATATTGGCCTGGTGACACATGGCGGCGCTGAGATGGCTGACCTCGATCTCGGCGTTCAAGTCCTTGTTAGAGTTGTTACGAACGGCATTGATAAAATTGGAGACGTGGCTGGAGCCGCCGTCGCCTTTGTATTGCTTGATGCGATTACCCTCGAGATCGTAAGCAGCACCACCACCGCGGGCTATACGGATAAAGGCATTTTCGAACTGGATGTAATTGCCGCCGCGTGATTTTTGATAAACGGCACCACTTTTACCACCGGGCCGGGCCGGGTCGGGCAGATTTCGGATATCGACGACGACTTTAAGGCCGTCGTAATCGAACAGGGCAAAATGCATGTTGGGAGTTTGGCCGTTGTCATCCCACAAAAAGCGGTTGCCGGCGGCAATTACACTGGTGGGTACGCTGGGCCAGCCGAGCAGGTTACGCAGGTCATCGACGTAGTGAATGCCCCAGTTACCCATCTCGCCATCGCCCCAATTCCACTGCCAGTGCCAGTCGTAATGAAAGGACTTGCGCATGACGGGTGTCATCGGAGCGGGACCGGCCCAGAGATTGTAATCGATATAATCGGGGACCGGTTGCGGTTCGTTGACTTTGCCGATGGTTTCGCGCGCATCCAGCTTGGAACAGTGTACCCATAACGCTTTGCCATATTTGCCGGCTTGAATGTCGGCAGCAGCCTCTTGTACAGCCGGGCAGGAGCGTTGCTGAGTGCCGGCCTGGACGACGCGATTATACTTGCGAGCGGCGTGAACCATCTGTCGGCCTTCCCAGATGCTGTGACTGACGGGTTTTTCGACATAAACGTGTTTGCCAGCCTGACAGGCCCAGACGGTCATCAGAGAATGCCAATGATTGGGAGCGGCAATTACGATGGCATCGATGTCCTTGTTGTCCAGCATTTCCCGAACATCGGTATAGGCATTCACCTTGGAAGGTTGGGTGGGATGGTCCTTTGAGCTATTTTCCTTTTGGATGCGGGCGGTCAGTTCGGCTACCCGTTTATCGAGTATCTGTCGATCCGGATCGCACAGGGCCACGACTCGCACGCCGGGTAAACCCTGAAATCTGTCAATATGACCATTGCCCTGACTGCGAATACCCGCTATGCCTACACGGATATCGTTGTTGGCCCCGCGAACCTGAGACCAGACACTATTTTGGAATCCCAGAGAAATCCCTAAACCAGTTGTCGTTGCGAGTGACCTTTGCAGAAAATTCCGTCGATTAATCTTTTGCATAACCATTCCTATAAACCCCCGACAAGCCAAATTTTCTCTGTGCGACGCCAATAACCTTACCAGATCAATTCTGAATAATCAAAAGAAACCGGTTTATTTTTTCGGGCGAACCAGAACCATCAAACGCTTGAGTTCGTATTGCCCGGCATTAGCTTGAAAGGTATAATCGCTGTGCCCTTCCGGGCTGTTGCCGATTCCGACGTCGGCCTTTGGCCCGGCGGCCCAATTGTTCGTTGCAAAGACGGTTTGTCCGGCCTCTGGATTATGCACCTGCATTGAGCCATATCCCTGACGCGGATCTCCGGGCGTATCGCCAAAGTCATATACATCATTGGAGGCACCATCTATACCGGCACTATTTTGAGCGCTGTAGTTGTTGGGCCAAAATTCGATGTACCCCTTAAGCCCCTTGCCGGTTTTTACCCCCTCGACATTTGTAACAACCTCCATTTGCTCAACCCACTGTCTGAACATTACATTTACCGATGCAGCAGGAATACCCAGTTCCGGGGCCTTTTTCGTGAATGCATCCATCGAAACCCAAACATATTTTATTGCTTCGTTGGGTTTCTTCAACGCCAAAAAGTACCCCACCCGATCAAACTTTCCGATCTCCCCGGCCCGATCTACGCGATAAGCCGCGGAGGTTTTGGTAGTTTCCGAATTGCCAATATCAAAACTGAACACCAGTTCGTATTCCTTTGCCTGTTCCACTCTGTCGTCAAGTAACGCTCGCTCGTTCATCTTTCCCGCACGGAATGCACTAACGGGGAAACCTTCCTTGTTTTTCAGGTTTGGTTCGGCATTCTTTGCCCAGGCATAGCGCATCAAAGCCGGCTTATCCAGATCTGCATTGCTAAGCACAACCGTATCCCCGTCGATAACCGCAACCGCGGGAACAAAAACGCCATCATCGCCGGCAATCTCGAACCAATCCGGGCTTTTGCCGTCTCTGGTAATCAGTCCGCTGCCGGTTCGCCTAAAGAACACCCGCAACTTGTTGCCCTCGATCTTCATTTTCTCGAACTGAGGCCCACCGGCAACGACATCTTTATGGTAAGTATTCGCCAGTGCCTGAGCCGCCAGACGATACCCCACCGCCTGCTTATTTTTGGGGTGAATATCATTGTAATCACCCACATCGTTGATCACCACCATACCCGTATGGGGAATCTCCATCTCAATCGCCTCTTGTGCCTCCCAGAAAGTCGCCAAAACCCCCGGGTCCTCCTCGCCATAATTAAACGGCGCGATCTGCACAAAATAATAAGGCAGATCAGGTTGCCCCCACGCCAGTCGCCAACCCTTAACCAGCGCCTCGGTCTTCTTGACATAGAGCATCCCCTCATTACGATTCGACTCGCCCTGGTACCAGATCGATCCCCGGATACGATAGGGCACCAATCCCTCGATCATGGCATTGTGCTTACTCGTGGGATCCTGGGAGTTCGCCAGCGGCAACGTGCTTGCCGGCAAAACCGGTGCCGCCGCCACACGCGCATTTTTTTTCAAAGCTTCCTGTGCCTGGGCGATCCACTTTTTACTACCGGCGATAGTCTCCTCCACCGCTTTCTTGTAAGCGGCGTTACCCGGCAGCGAACTTTCGATCCTCGTGACATAGTCCGACAACTCGGGCACCTGCTTAAAACCCTCCAGGGACGTAAACGATTCGATGTTTGATCCACCCCATGAACTGTGCAGCAGCCCAATGGGGACATCCAGTTTCACAAAGAGTTCCCTGCCGAAGTAATACCCCGCCGCAGTGAACCCCCCTACCGTTTCCGGCGAGCAAATCTCCCAGCCCTTCTTGGCCTGAACGTCGTCAACCGGCTCAGCAAGCGCCACTCTTTCGATCATAATATGACGAATCAGGGGATAATTTGCTGTGGCAATCTCATTTTCAGCGTCGTTTGAACTTCCGACAGTCATCGCCATATTCGATTGTCCCGAACATAGCCACACCTCGCCGATGAGCACATCGTTAAACACAATTGTTTCATCACCTGCTTTGACAGTCAATTGGGCAGGAGTGACGCTGGCCTTTAGAGGCGAAAGCTCGACACGCCAAACGCCCTGACCGTTCGCACCGGCGGTTTTGTTCTGCCCGGCAAAGGAAACCGTAACTTTCTCACCGGCATCGGCCCAGCCCCATATTACCACCGGCAACTGCTGCTGCAAGACCATGTGGTCGGTGAATACTTTCGGCAGCCTCAAATCTTCCGCTACCGCCCAAGGGGCAAAAACCAGAACTATCAAACCAAACAAATGTACAAATCGCGATTTTGAACACATAACTAACCTTTCTGATTAAACTTAGACTACCATGGCTAGAACATTACGCCGCTAATGACATACACAAGCCCCCCTGATTGCCGGGTTCCAAACGGACATTTCCTATTTCCACGATTAAAAAACATACTACTTTCTCTGTACGACACCGATAATCCTACCAAATTCACCATGAACTATCAAGGAATTCCACTATCAAAGCCAGTTCGATGAAAATGTGCACAAGAACCTGTTTTTCCCCCATGCCAAAGGTGAAATTTTCCCGCACGGGAAGTACTCGTGGAGAACGAGAGGCTTTTCAGAAGGAAGCCCCCACAGAACGGGAAAAAAATGGTCTATCCGCTCGAAAAATACATCATGGGCAGGAAGCAGAAAGATACTAAACGACAATGATTCCGGACAAGAATATTTCAGGACCCCTTCGCTCAGCCGGTGCCGACGGGTTCCAGGCCCAGTTTTTTGATTTCATTGCTCAGTCGATCTTTTTGGATGGGTTTGACCAGGTAGGCATCGCAGCCGATGCGTGCGGATTTCAATATGCTTTCTTTTTCGCTGCTAGCAGAGGTCATTATAACCTTGGTGGCGTCATCGCCTGAAATATTATAGCGCTTTTCTACTTCACGTATTATTTCCAAAGCTTCATGGCCATCCATAACCGGCATCATAACATCCAGGCAAATCAAGTCGTATCGCTCACCCTGGGACAGAGCCGCCTTGAAGGCTTCGACACATTCCCGTCCGTTAACGGCAATATCGCATTGACCATATTTCGATAAAAGTACATGCAGTAATTTTCTGCTGGCAAAATTATCTTCAACGATCAAAATGTTCATTCCGGCTCTCCGTAAATTAAAAACCTCGATGCGAAATTTCAGCACAACAGCAAATGCCGCCTATTAATTGCCGGCTTTATAACCAATCCCTTAAACTACAACAGGTTGAAAATTGCCTGCAACCAACTATTATATACAGATTCCCTG
Source organism: Sedimentisphaerales bacterium (assembly GCA_016934515.1). Classification (GTDB taxonomy): domain Bacteria; phylum Planctomycetota; class Phycisphaerae; order Sedimentisphaerales; family SM23-30; genus JAFGSR01. The sequence goes on along the minus strand of JAFGSR010000015.1, from coordinate 9,332 downwards.
AATACCCCACAACCAAGATTTGGAGAGACGAGAATAACCCGTACTCAATTCAAATCCGCCCATAACACCACGTTCTATAAATCGGCGTATATTATGACAGAATTTATCCGTATTTTTCATCAATTTACACAGCGGCCGAATTATGGGCCAGGGAGTAACGACTTAGGGATTTATACAGAGGTGGGTACGGCCCGGTTTTTCTGAATAAGGGGTTTGAAGGTCCGATAGTAAACTGCGTGGGTAACAGGTCATCCACTTTGCTGCTTTTCCAATGGGACATACTCGGGAATTGTGCAAAATCAAGGCGGGAAACGGCTGCTGTAAGCCAGGTAAAAATTTGAGCATTTATATTAAAATATTTACAACAGGTCCGATAGTTTAGACGGTTTTATTACGTTTTGGGGCAATGCAAAAAACGGCATTAAATGATTAATGTAGCCAAGAAGGAATTGACGAAATAATCGGCATGGCAGATAAACACACCACAATTGAGTTTGAGAAATTTCTTGACTCAAGCAGAAACAGAATCAGTGAGACTGATTTGGCAAAGGCAACAAAAATTATTGAGCAAGGACCGATAAGTGTCCGGCCAAATCACCAGGTTCTTTATCTGGTTGAGGACGAGGATGAATAGCCCGGGGGAAAGCCCCGTTGATTTCGGCATCAGCCAATCGCAAGGGTAACAAATCACCCAAGCTACGGGACTAATCTCAGCACTATTGCATAACCGTTGCAACCAAGCTGCAATTTATAGCGGCCGGGTGGTTTTGCGCATTCTTAGGTGCACGGGCAGGATTATTCGGGTAGGTTCTCCGGTATTATTTTCGATACGCTCAAGCAATAATTTGGCAGCAATTTCCCCGACCTTTTCCTGATCGGCCCATACAGAGCTGAGTCCGATGGTAGGCAGTTCGCTGGGGCTGCAATCATCCAGCCCCATCACCGAGAGGTCGTCGGGTACTTTAATACCCCGGTCTTGACAGACGCCGAGAATCTCATAAGCCAACCAATCACTAATCACCAGCAAAGCAGTAGGTTGGGGTGATGACTGTTCCCAGGCGGAAATGACCTGGGCGGCGAATTTTTTCAACACTTTCTGGTTTTGGTGGGCATGGGATTGAGAGATAACGCTTATATTATCCTTGAGGCCAAGTTCGGTCATCGCGGTTTGGTAACCTTGGTTGAACAGTTTCATGTATTCCAGATTATCAGCCCCGCCGATATAAGTGATATTCCGGTGGCCCAGTGCGAATAAACTGTTAACAGCCTGGTAAGAAGTGTCGAAATGATCCGGTCGCACCAGGGGCAGTTCCAAGCCGGGTATGCGTCGATCCAGAAGCACAATGGGAATATTATATTTTTCTTTTATTTCGCGATAAAGTTCGATATTTTCAGCATGACCGGAAAAGGCCGCGATGACACCGTCAACCCGTTTGCTGATGAAGTTTTCCAGTTCATTTTTTTCGTATCCGGAGTTATAATTGTGGACAGCCAGGACGGGTGAAAATTTCGGGTAAACTTCTTTCTTGATGCCGAACAGAACCCTTTCATAGAAATCGCCGCGCAGTGCGGTAACCAGAACACCTATGGTGTAAGTTTTTTTCCCGGCCAGGCTGGCAGCGACGTGATTGGGACGATAGCCCATTTCATCGGCCACTTTCAGTATCCGCTCGACGGTTATTGGCGAAAGGCGTCGTTTACCAGGCTGCTTTCCCCGAAGGGCAAAGGAAACCGTTGTCAGAGAAACTCCGGCTTTTTCAGCAATTTGTTTAAGAGTAACAGCCATTGATATAATCTTTCTAGATATAAATGATGGGGCAATTATACTGTAACAATGTGATTCCGATACAAATATTTTTGATAATTTTTTTTGAGCTGCGAAAACCTGAAAAGACTTATAATGTTTATCCATGCGGATTTACAAGTTTTTAGAGAGATATTTTGGGCAGGATATTTTTTTAAAAACATTTGTATTTGGCGACCGTCGGCACTAATATCTTATGTTAATGCGTTTTAACATGCGTATAGAAGTATTAGGGTAAATGAGTCGCAAGCTCAGGAAGGACGAAATCATGAAGGTGTTTTGTTTGGGAGCGGCGGGGATGATCAGCCGGGAATCAGTGTTTGATCTGGTGGAACATTCAGATGCGGAAAAGATCACTATTGGGGATTGCAATGAACAGGCCGGTAGGGCAGTGGTAAAATGGCTGGATGATTTACGGGTGGATTTTGTGAAAGTGGACTTTCTATCCGATCCGGATGGTGTCACGAAGCTGATAAGTAAATACGATATTGTTATGGACGGCACAACTATTTCTCTGAATGACCGGTCAACCAAGTGCATCGCCGAAGCTGGTGTTCATGGAGTGAATTTGAATGGTTTTGGCGCAGAATGGGATTATGAAGAGACATTTAAGAAAAACGGTAAAATCTGCATTCCGGGCATAGGTATGACCCCGGGTTTAACGAATCTAATGGCGATGCATGCAGCAAATCAGCTTGACACCATCGATTCGATCCGGATCAGTCATGGTGCTTTTCGATCGATTGCGTTTTCACCGGCAATAGCTGAGACGACTCGTGTAGAATATGATCCCGACCTGCCGGGCAGGGTAGTTTATGAAAATGGTGAATATATTCAGGTGCCCCCTTTCGCTCGTGAGCGGGAAATTTCCCTGCCGGAACCTTTCGGGACCCATCCGCAATGGATTATTCCGCACGCCGAAACCCAGACCTTACCTAAGTCACTGCCGGAGAAGAAGATCAAGCTGGTCGAAGTTCGCGGGACCTGGCCTCCACAAAACATGCGTCTGGTTCGGGCGTTATACGACTGGGGCTTTATGAAAAACGATAAGGTGAAAGTCGGCGACGTTGAAATTGGAATTATGGATGCTATTGCGAGTTATCTGATTAATTCACCGGTAGGCCGAACTACCGATCTTTGGGGCTACGCATTGCATATTGAAGTAATTGGCTATAAAGACGGCAAGAAGTTCGAGCATGTACTGACCCACACCCATCCAGCCAGTGACGGATCGGTTAAAGGTTGGGAGAAAATCCGGGCTTACACACGAAATGTCGGTATTCCCATGGGCCTGGCGGTTCAAATGATTATGGACGGGCGATCCAAGGGGACCGGGGTAGTGGCTCCGGAGTTGGCCTTGGAACCGACGGAAGTGTTCAAGGAACTGGAAAAACGGCAGATATTCGTGCATGAAACAATCAAGAATCTTTAATCCCTAAATTAACAGGAATGAAGACAAGGATATGTAAAGATGAGACATTTTCTCAGAAAAACGAAAAGTACTCTTCAGTTACTTTCTAAAGGTGAGATCGAAAGGATTCACGAACAATCTTTGTACGTATTGCAGCACTGTGGCATCGAGGTTAACCACGACAAAGCACTGAAACTGCTCGATGAAGGTGGTGCTCAGGTGGATTACTCCAGCCAAAGAGTGAAAATTCCCCCTGATTTGGTGACATGCTGTCTGAAAACGGTACCGGAGAAAATCACGCTGGCTGCCCGAAATCCTGAAAAGGATTGCATACTGGAACCGTTCGGTCGTCCCTACTCGCGTAACGGCGGTGGCTCCGATTACACCCTCGATCTGAAAACCGACGAAATCAGACCATTGTTGGCCTCCGATATGAAGGATTATTTCAAGCTGATGGACGCCCTGGAAAATATAGATTTCGTAGCGGCGGTGTTCGGTCATGACCTGCCTATTGAAGGCCGCGACATTTTGGTGCTCCGCGAGATGCTCGACCAAACCGACAAACACATTCATATACGGGCCTACAGTAAAGAATCCCTGCAATACATGTTCCAGATGGCCGAAATCGTTGCCGGGAGCAAGGAAGAGTTAAGACAGCGTCCGCTTATCAGCCTGCTCGAAGCGCCCGTTAGTCCCCTAAAGTTTATCGATATTTCGGTGGAAGGATTGTGGCTCTGCGGCGAATACGGTATTCCCCTGGAGCTGTGCATCATGCCTATCTGTGGGGCTACCGGTCCGATGACTATGGCAGGCAATTCTCTTTTAATCAATGTTGAACTACTGGGCTGCGTGGTTCTTTCTCAATTGTCCCATCCCGGAGCACCCCTGGAACACGCACCGCGTCCGATGATAATGAATATGAGCAACGGTATCGGCCTGACCGGTTCTGTTGAGGGTATCAAGATGTCGATTGCCGGTGCCCAGATGGCCCATTACTACAACATCCCCGTGAGCCTGCATGGTCCCTGGACTGACTCAATGACATTCGACGGTCAATCGACGATGGAACGGACCAACTATGCCAGTATGTCATCCCTAGCCGGCGCTAACGTCCTGTCAGGCTCGGGCATGCTCCAACAGGGACTGCTGGTCAGCCTGGTGCAGTTAGCCATTGACGACGAAATTAATTCCGCCCTGGTTAGTACCCAGGAAGGTTTTGGAGTAGATGACGAACGTTTGGGTGCTGAGGTTATCAGTCGCGTCGGACCCGGAGGGAATTTTCTGGAGGACGAACATACCTTGAAGTATCTCAGGACGGAACGACATCAGCCGGACATATTATACCGGGGCACCCGCGAGGCCTGGCAGGCCGATGGAGCCAAAAGTTTTGAGCAAAGAGCCCGGGATAAGGTAAACACGATTCTGGAAGAACACCAGCGGCCCCTGCTCCCGGAGGATAAGGAAAAAGAACTTAATAATTTGGTTCAGGACGCTCTCCGGTTGCTTAAAAAGTAAATTGTTTGGTGAGGCTTGAGGCCATGAAATTTAATTTGCCAATTTCTGGCTGAAACTGATACAATCCCTGTCTGAATCAGGCAAATTCCGTAGGTCAAGCTGAATTACCCGATCCTTAATTGTTTTGGAACGGGTTAAGTTTTTGAGGTGTTGCTGTGCTTTTGATGGTGCGGTGAGCATTTGAGACAACAATGGGACATCCAATTGAACACGCGGTGGGGATTTATATCGGGCTGCTGTTGCTGGCGTGTGTGGTGGGAATTGCCAGTAAGCTGGTTACGCATCTGCCGTACACGATTTTTCTGACGCTGGTGGGGCTGGTAATCGGTCTGTTTCATTTTGGGCCGGACATGAGCGAAACCGGGTTCGGCCATGAACTGATATTTTTTGTGTTTCTGCCGCCTCTGCTTTTTCAGGGTGCTTTTCACATGAAGTTGGATCGTCTGCTCAAGCAGTTCTGGCCGATTGTTTGTTTGGCGATACCGGGAGTGGTGGTCTCGACGCTGGTGGTGGGCGGACTGGTCGGCTGGCTGGGCGGTATTGAGGTAATGCTGGTGGCGATGCTGTTTGGGGCGATGATTTCGCCAACGGACCCAGTGAGCGTTCTGACGCTGTTTAAGCAGGCTGATGCACCGGAGGATTTGCGGGCGTTGGTGGAGGGGGAGTCGTTGTTTAATGACGCTACCGGGGTGGTGATTTTCACGATCATTCTGGAAGCGATTCTGGACGGTAAGGGATTGAGTTTTACCCACGCAGCGTTGGAGTTCGTTAAGGTGTCTGGTGGTGGGTTACTGCTGGGCGGGATTTTGGGGTGGGTGGCTTTTTTGATATTGCGGCGGCTGGAAGACCCTCTGCTGGAAAATGCGCTTTGTGTAGTGCTGGCTTATGGAGCATTCTGGCTGGCGGAAGTGTTTCAGCTTTCGGGAGTTATAGCGACCGTGATGGCGGGGCTGCTGATGGGCAATCACGGACGACGGTTGGCTATGAGCGAAAAAACCATCGAAACCATTGAAACATTTTTCGAATCGGTAGATTTTTTAATCAATTCATTCTTGTTCATTCTGATCGGCTTGGAACTGCGCGAGTTGCCCGAGAACATCCCGTTTGTTAATCCCTGGCTGCTGGTGCCGGTGGCGATTGGAGCGATGCTGGTTGGACGTGCGGTGGTGGCCTACAGCTTTTACTGGGGTTTGAACCAGGTGGGTACCCGTCGGCCGAAAGCGTGGAAGCACATCTTGTTCTGGGGAGGTTTGCGGGGTTCTATCCCGATCGCGTTGCTGCTGCACCTGCCCAGCGAAGGTGATCTGGGCAAGTGGCGAAGCGCATTGTTACTGGCAGGATTTGGATGCGTGTTTTTCTCGCTGGTTATCCAGGGTTTGACGATGCAGCCGCTGATGAGAAAGCTGAAAATCGGCCAGGGAACACCCTAAAATTATGGAAGCTTTTTTCAAAATGTTGCGGATTTTGCCGGATTATGTTCGATTGGCAATCAGGCGAGAAACCGAATACAAAGCCGGTTTTTACACTTATCTGGTGCATCAGACAGTTACTTTGCTGATTTGGCTGATTTTCTGGCGGGCGATTCTGAACCGAATCGGGGATTTTGGCAACTGGGATTTTCCGCTGATGCTTCTGCTGACCGGTTTTTCCACGATTAGCATGGGTTTGTGGATGACTTTCAGTACGATTTGGCGGCTGCCCCGGGAAATCCTGCGGGGGGATTTGAATAATTACCTGATCAAGCCGGTGCATCCGTTTGTGCATTTCGTTTTCCGGCGGCTGAACCTGAGGTCATTGCCCAGGATTCTGCTGGGAGCGGGGACCATAACTTATGGATTGTACTTCTACAAAATCCCCTGGAGCGGGATGAGTTTGTTTCTGGCCGGGACGATCAGTGTGCTGAGTTTTTTGACGGCATTTCTGCCCTTTGCCCTGATCTGCCTGACAGCTTTTTGGATCGGCAGGGCGGAATTCTTACGTGATTTATTCGGGGAATTGTTCGTTTTTCAAAATTACCCGATATCAGAATTTCCTAATCTGTTTATCTACGTTTTCACGTTTATCTTTCCGTTAATATTCTCGGCAACAGCACCGGTTTTGGTTTTGACTAAACTGACTGTCGGCCAATCCTGGGCGATACTGGCGCTGATGGTGGTGATTATTGTTATCCAATTGCTCATCTTCGGCTTTTTGTGGAAAAGAGGCTTGCGTCGATATGAAAGTTTCGGCGGTTAAATATCTGGTGGTATTCGCGATCCAGGTGAAAAACCTGCTCGAATACAAAATCAACATCTACCTGAAACTGATTCGGCCTATCATTATGGTAGCGGCGGTCGGTGCATTATGGCTGGTGTTGTTTAAGGTAACCGGCCGGGACAGCATCGGCGGATTCACCAGGAAGTCGTTTATAATTTACCTGTTGGTGATTCGCTATATCGCGGTATTTTCGCCGGGCGGGGCCAGCATAACTGAGATGAATGAAGAAATTCGCACCGGTGATATCACCATGAGGCTGGTCAAACCGATGCATTATATGGTATGGCTCTTTGCCCGGAACCTTCCGATCCCTCTGGTTTCCGGAATTGCCGGTTTGCTGATGGTAACCCTGCTGGCGTGGTTTTTTGGGGCACCGGTACCGACGGGATGGTCCGGTGTTTTGTTTTGCTTGTCGGTTACGGCGGCGATTATCACCCAATACGCGTTCTATCAGGGGCTGGGGATTTTGAGCTTCTGGATTTACGATGTATTTCCGATAGAGCGGTTTTATAAAGCAGTAAGCGGGCTGTTGTCCGGGGAGTTGATACCATTGACAATCTTCGGTGCGGCAGCCCAATCCATTCTGCAGTTTTTGCCGTTCGCGTCTTTGGCGTTTATTCCCGGGGGAATATATGTAGGGCTTTTTCCATTTTCGAAGGCTATTATTCTGGTGGTGAGCCAATTCATTTGGGCCGGGTTTTTTTGGATACTGGTTCTGTGGTCCTACAACCGGGGACTGAAAAAATTCGAAGCACAAGGAGGCTAAATTATCGAGCCGGTTATCAGCGTAAAACATGTATCGAAATCATTTACCGTCCCCGTCAAGGGGCAGCGTGGCTGGAAAAGTCTGCTATATCGACGCAATCAGTCAGTTGAAGTGATAAACGACATCAGTTTTGATATCAAGGAAGGGGCTTTTGTCGGCTACATCGGGCCCAACGGAGCCGGAAAATCCACCACGATCAAACTCCTGACGGGGATTCTTCACCCAAGCGCGGGCGACATCCGGGTTTTGGATTTTAATCCCCAAAAAGACCGTTATCAATACACCTATAATATTGGAGTGGTTTTCGGACAACGTAGTTTGCTGGAGTATGACATCCCGGTAATCGATTCATTTTTGCTCTACCGGGCGATCTACGAACTTCCGGAGAAGGATTTCCAGCAGCGGCTAACCGAATTCACCCAACTGCTGGAACTGGATGATCTGCTGCATATTCCGGTGCGTAAGCTGTCGCTGGGACAGAGAATGCGTTGTGAAATCGTCGCGTCGCTGCTGCATAAACCGCGGGTGATATTTCTGGATGAGCCGACGATCGGGCTGGACGCGCTAAGCAAACATGAAATCCGCAACTTTCTGCGGCGTATCAATCAACAGGAAAAAGTAACCATCATCCTGACCACTCACGACATGGACGATATCGAAGAATTGTGCGAAAGAATCATTTTCATCAATGTCGGCAACATCATTTACGACGGCCCGCTCAAAACGCTAAAAAACAATTACGCCACCCACAAAGATGTGGAAATCGTTTTTGATAACCCAATTACGGTGCCCCCGCCGTTTGAACCTCTGCTGAAATCCGTCGATCACAATATTTACACCTTCAGCCTCGAACGCCGGGATACCGCCCGGTTGATTCCGCACCTGCTCGAGTTGGGAAATGCCAAAGACGTATCCATCCATGAACCTCGCCTGGAAGATGTGGTAAAAATCATTTACAGCAACAATTCCCTGTAAAAACCGACTGCCGTACAAATACCCGGCGGACAGGCAATAACCGCCTGCGATATTTTTCGCAGGGCCGAAAAAGCATAATTCGCTTGGTGCGCAAAAGAAAAGAGGTGCTCACGACAACTGTGGCCGCAAGCACCTCTTCTACTTTCAGGTGATCTTGTCTAGCATAGACCAGATCACTGTTTAGGTTTTAGTTTTGGTTTACACATCCAGTCTCGAAAGGCTGCGTGCAAGCCAACCATTCGGACAGGAATTCAGCCAGGTCAACCAGATCAACGTAGCAGTCCTTGTTGAAGTCCATTTGGCTGTAACTCCAGAATCCGCAGTCGTCTTCAAGAACAGTGACCGCAACCGAATCAACCACGGCACCTTCGTAATCACCATCAGCGGAACTATCCGTTGTATGAGTGATCGTAGCAGCACGATTACCAGTCCCCGGATCTTCATCTTCAGCAGTAGAAGTAACCGTAACTGTCTGCGGCGTGCTGTAGTTGCCGGAGTTAAAGACCAGGTCGATAGGTGTACCCGCACCTCCGCCCAGATCAAGTTCAGGGCCGGCAGCACCATTGTTCGGATCTGCCGTAATGGTTACGGTACCCGTCTCATTG
>JAFGSR010000014.1 GCA_016934515.1 Sedimentisphaerales bacterium | reverse complement strand
GTCTTATGAATTTTTGACCTCTTCATGAACTTCAGGAGCTTCATGGTTAAATTAAAATCCTGAGCATCCTGTCAAAATTTCTTAGCGACTTTGCGTCTTTGCGTGAAATATCTTGGTTGCGGCTAGACCGCCCTAAGTTTTTTGTGGCTATCCTAAAATCCGCATGCATCGGCGGTTACATCTTGGTCACAGCTCGACCGCCCTAAGTTTTTTCGCTAAAAGTCGCAATTAACTACATAGATAACTTTACCGTCCCGCACCGTTTTCTTCCCGCCATTTTCCAGGATCGCCTTTTCCGCAATCCGCCCGATACGCTCGGCAATATCACTGATTTTGTTACAGATCGGCAAATCGTCCCGCGTAAAGTTTATATACTGGTCATTAAAAGGCTTCTCCCATTTCCTGTCGCCCAATAGAAAAGTCTTGCTAAGCTCGTCCGGAATACACTCCTCACCGTTCAATACCCCCATCAGTCCCGCGCACGTCGCCGCCTGATTATCGCAATCGTAGCCCGCCGAAACCGCAATACCGGTGGTTTTCATAAAATCTCCCTCGCCGTACAAAACCGCCATTATCCCACACAGACCATTCACCAACGACGAAACCACCGACACCGGCGCCTTATAATCACCTTTTTCGTAAGCCCAATATTTCTCGTGAATCTTTTTGCGACAGTCCCGCCAGTTCGGATACTGCTTATGCCACCGGACAACATCCCCCATCCCTTCCGCGAAAGGGCCCGCATCGCCCACCGCTTCCTGGGCCATCTGCACCAGCTTCTCTACATCTTTTTCAAAAAATGCGGCGCTGTACATCACTCCGTATGCAATAGTCGGATGCGTCCCCCAGTCATCATTGGTTATCCGCGCTCCCCACAACGCCCGCGCCGCAGCTTTCTCTGTCATACCCGGATAAAACGCACTCCAGATTTCATTGACCAGTTGCGGATCTATCTGAAACCAGTTCTTGTTGTTTTCTTTCTTACCGGTTTCCGGCGGCACCAGTCCCTTGTCCATCAGGCTCCGGGCCGTGCGGTTGGCTACCCATATTTTGCGGTTGATATGTTTCTTCCACATCTGGGTGATTTCTTCGTAGTTAATATCCAAACCGAATTTCTCAACCGCGTGCAGCGTCACAAATTCAATATCCGTATCGTCATCCGACGGGGCACCTTCCAGCCAGGCCGCCGCCACCGGAATATAGCCCCGCAGGTCCCAGCGATTCAGCACGATAGACGCATCGTCCCGGTGCGTATAATACCGCTCCACCAGAAACCCGATCGGCTCTTTCACATAGCAGGTCTCGAACGGAAACCCCATATAGTTGCCCACCAACTGCCCAATCCAGAATCCTCTCATCTTACCCAGCAACTCATCGCGGCCAATCGTCCTCTCCGCCCCCACGCACTGCTGAATACTCCCCACCAACACGCAAAACACAACGCCCAACAACAGCACCCGATTTTTCATAATAATTCCCTTCCTGAAAAAGTTAACTTCCGCAATTTCCCAGAATCGATTATGCCGATTTTTCTCTTTATTCTCATTTCAAATTAACATACCATGTTTGCGTGAATAATCAATGATTTTGTCGGTCACTCACCGGGTTTAAGGAACCAGCAATTATCACAAATAACTTTCTCAAATGGAGAAATTTCAAATGAAAACAACTAACCTGCTATTCTTGTCGATGTTTTTTTTGGTGTTGCCCTTATCGCTGAGGGCGCAGAGTGAATCCGTAACCTATAAAGCCAATTGGGATTCTTTGGACCAGCGGCCTACACCTCAATGGTTTTTAGATGCCAAGTTCGGCATTTTTATCCACTGGGGTCTCTATTCCGTACCCGCCTGGGGCGAGGAAAAGGCCTACGCTGAATGGTATTGGCGACATACCTTTAACGATGACGGCACCCTGCAAAAAAATAATTGGGGGCAGTTCCACCAACGCGTTTATGGCAAAGATTTTCAATACGCCGATTTCGTTCCCAAGTTCAACTGTGAAATGTTTAATCCCGATCAGTGGGCCGACATCTTCGCTCGGGCCGGGGCCAGGTATGTTGTCCTGACCAGCAAACACCATGATGGTTTTTGTTTGTGGCCCAGCAAACAGGCCAACCAGACCTGGGGCCGCTTATGGAACTCTGTCGATGCCGGCCCTCAACGTGATTTGCTCGGCGATTTAACCGTTGCCGTCCGCAAAAAGAACATCAAAATGGGTTTTTATTATTCCCTTTACGAATGGTTCAATCCTCTGTGGCGTTTTGACCGACAACAGTACGTCTCCCAACACATGTGGCCCCAATTCAAGGACGTGGTCACTCGGTACCAGCCCTCGATCATTTTCAGCGATGGTGAGTGGGATTTAGCCGATAGCGATTGGCGGACTCCGGAATTGTTAGCTTGGCTTTTCAACGAATCACCCTGCAAAGACGAAGTTGTCATCAACGACCGCTGGGGCAAGGGAATTCGCCATAAGCATGGCGGCTATTACACCACCGAATACGGCGCCGGATTGTCCGATACGGACCACCCCTGGGAGGAAAACCGCGGCATGGGGCACTCATTCGGCTATAACCGGAACGAACCACTCAGCAACTACAAAACCACCCGCGAACTTATCCTGCTGTTGGTGGACCTGGTCAGCCGGGGTGGCAATCTGCTCCTGGACATCGGCCCCACGGCTGACGGGCGTATCCCAGAGATCATGCAGTTAAAGCTCATCGAAATGGGACAGTGGCTCAACATCAACGGCCAGGCCATCTACGCCACCCGACCCCACACCACCCCTTGCCAATGGAGCGCCGGAAAAAAGCCCGAACAAACCAGCACCAAGGATCAAGCCGAGTACAATCTCATGGACCGCATCGGTAAACCTGAAAACGATAAAGCTGTTATCCAGGCCTTCTTCACTACTAAGCCGGGAGTACTCTATGCGATTACACCGGGATGGCCCGGCAAAAAACTTCTGCTCCGGGATCTTAACCTCGATCGCGTCTCCGACGTCGTCATGCTGGGTTTCCCGGATAAAATTGCTTGGAAAAAACAAGACCAAAACCTCATCCTTGATTTATCCAAAATTACCCCAGACCAATTACCCTGCCCCTGGGCCTATACCTTCAAAATAACTTATGAAAAATAAAACAATACTCCCCAACCGTAACGTTTTCTTTTTCATAATTTAAGCGTATGGGAATTTGTATTTAACTGCTTGTTAAAAATGGTTAAGCGAACGAAGGGAGCGTCGTTAGCCATGCCGGGATCGCGGCGAATCCGGTCCAGCCAAAGCTGGTAATTTATCCCACTTTTGTTTCAATAATGAGATTTAATATTAACGATCATTAGACATTTCTGATTTTTTCCAGATTTACTAAGAAAGGTAAGGCAATCATGAGAAACTATTCGCAAGCGTTTTTGATTTGTGTCTTGTCGATGTTGTTTTGCAGCGAACTTTTATCCGCTAAGGATCCGGAGCCTGCCTTTAAAGATGATTTTTCAGCAGACCGAGGTCATTGGAGTTCGTCTCTGCAACCGGGTAAATGGGTGCCAACCAACGGTGTATTGCGAGCTGTTGATGTTCCTGACGGGGCATATCTGGCCGATATTAAACCGGTCGCCGATGCAATTATTGAAGCCGAGATACGAACTGTCGAAAGCGGCCGAATGTGTTTTGGCCTGATACTGCGTGCACAAAAAGATAATTCAGGCCTGGCCCTGCGCTATTATGACCGATCTGGTTCCCTGGAATTATTAAGCTATAAAAACGGCTTGACCAGCCATGGCCCGTTGGGACCCAAAAACCTGAATGTTAAGCCGAACCAGCGTTATCGCATGAAAGCGGCAGTGATCGGAAATAAATTCATGGCCAAGATGTGGCTCGTTGCCGATGAAGAACCTCAATGGCAATTTAAACTTGACATTAAAGAGAATCGCCCCGGCCGGTTTGGGCTTTTAGCTCAGGAAGCAAAAGGAACTGAATTTGACAATGTGCGTATCTGGACCGATACCAATCAGATTCGGAAAATTATGGCGCGTGAAAACGAGGAACTACTCGAAAAGCTGCGCAAATCCTTAAAAATGAAAGTTGTGCCCTCCCCAATCGTTCGGCAAAGCGCTAACGGTCCGGTTCGATGCATTGATATCGTAACCATCTTTGACAGTGAACGTTATCCCATTGACGGGACGATCAATGTTTCCTTTGGTGAAACCAGGCGTACGATTAGCGTAAAGAAATCTGATGTTGTTTATGGCGTGTACTCGCTGATGGTAAACGAACCGAGCAAGCCCACCGATCTTAGCATTACGTTTGATACGTCGCCGGGTATAAAACTGACCTATAAAAGCGTGATAAATCCCACGGAAAAATTACGCTGGCGTGATTATGTTACAAACTGTCTGGATACCTTGATCGAGCAGGGCCGGGACCGCTACGGGCCTGTGCATACTCCGGTTCTGATGAGTATTCTGGATGTTTACACGCTGAACTCGCCGGAGAAACCGCCGCTACTCGACGCCATGGTCCGGACCGAGGAGCGGCCCACCCACGGCCGTCTCAGCCCAGGTGGTTCCAACCTGTGGATGGACCAGTCAATGATCAAAACTATGTATCATTGCACAAAGTTAACCGGTGACACAAAATACACCGAGGCCGCTGACGCTTATCTTGACTACACAATGAAATATTGTAAAAAGCCCAACGGATTATTCTACTGGGGCTCGCACAGCTACTGGAATGCTTACACGGAACAATTCGGCGGTGACGGCTTGCATGAAATATTGATCAAGCACCCGGACTGGGCCAATATGTACCGGATCAATCCTCAAGCGGTTAAAACTGAGATCGATCAGATATGGAAATGGCACATTTTCGATAAAAAGACCGGCATGCATAACCGCCACGACGACGGCAACGCCGGTTGTGATTTTGCTTTTTCCGGGGGTAGTTTCGCGATAGCTTTTTCGTTTATGTACCAGATGACCGGCGATAAGAGTTATCTGGATAAGGCTATAACTGTTGCCAACTGGCATTGGAATCACCGTAACCTTGAAACCGGACTGGTGCCCGATGCGCCACATTTGACCGATCGTTACGACGGGCAGCACTGTTTGACCAGCACCATAGGCCCCCATGTTTCGCAATTACTGAAATGTTACGAACTTACCGGCAATAGCCATTTCCGCGATGTAGCCATAGGTTACATAAAGGCGTTCGAAAAGTACGCATGGGACCCCAAAGCCGGAACATATTATGCCATGATAAAGCTGGACGGGACGCCGGTTCCTGACAATGGCAAGGGTTCGGGCTACGATGCATGGGCGCCCAAGGGGCATGTCGATGTTTGGCGCGCGAGCATGTACAGTTACGAAATGCCGCTCATAGCTGCTCAGGCAGCGGTTTACGCTTACATGCTGTCGGGTGACGATGCCGCAAGCAGGGATAAGGAATTGCTCAAAACCGCTTTCCATTGGGCCGATGTAATCGAAAAAAATCTGCCGGCCTCAACGGGCAGACGATGGAAAGAGGATATCGAGAAGTCTATGCCGGAAGTGCTCAAAACCGGTGGAACATACGCGGAAAACTACGGACGGGCTATCTCGTTTTTCGTAAACCTCTATCATGCCAGTGGCCAAAAAAAATATATATCGCTGGCTGAATCAATAGCACGGGAAACTATCGACAAACTTTATGTCAACGGCATTTTCAGAGGACACCCCGCCAAACCATACTACCAGACCAACGACGGGGTAGGATTCCTGCTGCACGCATTCATGGAACTCGATGCACTACCCGGCAGATGGGAATTGGCATTTTAATAATTGACGCAAAAAAATGAAACAGCACGGCTTTTTCAATTAATAGGTGATTATTCAACCAGCGAAAGGTGATAAGTATGAAATTTATTTATGCAGGAAAAGGGCGTGTAACCCGCAAAGAAACCGTGGTGGTGTTAACTATTCTATCCATGCTTGTAGGTTGTTCTCACGGCCCTTCTGTCGAACCGTTAAGCATCATGGAAAAAGAAGGCGGGTTTGAAGTTGCTCAGGGTGATGCAAAGATATTATTTTATCAGTGTCAGGCTAAATCCCTCGACGGCAAATTCAAACGGTCCAATTACATCCATCCCCTTTATGGCCTTGATGAAGAGATACTCACAGAGGATTTTCCCGCCGACCACTTACATCATCGCGGCATCTTCTGGGCTTGGCATGTGTTGAAGATCGGCGACAAACCGGTGGGTGATTCTTGGGTCACTGAAAACTTTTCATACGATGTGCAGGACGCCAAAATCCTGAATCAAGATTCGCAGTCATCTGCCTTACAGATTCATGTGTTATGGAAATCACCCCTCTGGCTGGATCCTGCCGGCCGGCAAAAACCGTTTGTCAAAGAAACTACTACGGTTCGCGTTCATAATGCTGTCGATGATATCAGGAAAATAGATTTCATAATCAGCCTCACTGCTCTCGAAGATGAAGTTTATATCGCCGGTGCCTCCGGCCAGGCGGATTATGGCGGATTCTCTGCCCGGATAAAAATGCCCGACGGCCTAACTTTCACCGGCACTAATGGAGATATTGAGCCTAAGGCTTCTTCAGTCGATGCCGGGCCATGGGTGGATTTTACCGCGCCGTTCCAAAACGCAGGCCCCGTCAGCGGCGTCACTATTCTCTGCCATTCATCCATACCCGGTTACCCGCGCCCATGGATACTAAGAAGAAAGGGTTCAATGCAAAACCCGGTCTTCCCCGGAAAAACACTCTTTAAACTGCCCAAAATTAAGCCTCTGGTGCTTGGCTATAGATTAATCATCCACCGCGGCAACCTGTCAATAAAAGCAATCGACCGGTTGCAGAAGCAATACAATTCTACATATGCAGGAAACCTCTAAAAATTCATTTTGGCTACGAGCGGGTCCTGGCGGACGGCAGGTAAGACTTTTTCCGCCTGATCTGCGTCGCGAAAAACCTGGACACGTAGAACCGCATGAGCGAATATTCAATGATATGTCCGATTGATAATAACAACAGCCCAAAGGAGTAGTTGGTGAAAAAAAACATAAAACCACAATGTGCACAGTGCCAAACAAAAGAATGCCGAAATGGCCGGGATTGTTTCTCGCAAAATGACAACCATAAACTGTTATACCAGGATAATCTCATAGCAAAATTACACCAGGCCGCTTCTGCTGTTGAGGGACGCTATTATGGCAAAGAAACTCGCCTTGGTGAAATAATATTGTTTGCCAAAGAATTAGGCTGTAAAAAGATTGGCCTGGCTTTTTGCATCGGCTTGAGTGAAGAAGCAAAAATTATCGAAAAAATTCTCTCCGAACACTTCCAGGTTTTTTCCGTCTGCTGCAAAGTCTCCGGAATCGACAAAAAGGATTTCGAATTGCAGCAGATTGTAACGGACGCCCAGGAGGTTATGTGTAATCCCGCCGGCCAGGCCCAGTTGCTAAACGACGCAAAAACCGAGCTCAATATCATTTGCGGCCTTTGTGTCGGACATGATGCAATTTTCTCCAAAGCTTCCCACGCTCCCGTAACCACCCTCATTGCCAAAGATCGCGTCCTGGCTCACAACCCCGCCGCCGCCGTTTACTGCCGCTATATCCGAAAACGTTTTGATCAAAATACCTAATGGAGAACTATCGTGGATCAAATTTTTAACGTAACAGAAATCGAAATCGGTTATCATCCGGATGGCTACAGAATCGACAAAACCGCTTCGCCCATGAATAGATATACCAAATGGGGCATCTCGCAGGGGGATAACTGGTCCAATCCAGAACCGGTTTGTTTCGATTCCCTCCCTGTGCCCGGCTGGTTTAAAAGAGATAAATTCGATTGATAATAAGCTAACACCGCAATAAAAAATATCCTGTTATCCCTGCCTGCGTCTTCGCTCGCCGCAGGAGAATTTGCCCCGATTTGCCGGGAGCATTTCTTCCTGAAGGGTATTTCTTCCGCAAATCCCAGCGATCTTGGCAGTAATAACTCAAACTGACCGTTTAATTGCCTTTGTATAACATAAGTTCTTTTAGACAAATGTGTTATAAGCATTATATTTTTTGTAAAATAATCTGTCGCCGCAGGCGATAACCTCCATTCGTCATTCGAATTTCGTCATTAAATCGTC
>JAFGSR010000188.1 GCA_016934515.1 Sedimentisphaerales bacterium | reverse complement strand
GCTGGACGGGCGGGTTCGGGCGGTGCGGGGGGTGTTGGCGACGACGTTGATGGCGCGGGACAAGCAATTTCAGACGGTGCTGGTGCCGGCGGAGAATGCGGCGGAGGCGGCGGTGGTTCAGGATGTGGAGGTGATTCCGGTGGCGTCGCTGACGGAAGCGATTGGGTATTTGACGGGTCAGTTGCCTTTGGAAGCGACGTGCGTGGATATTGATGCGGTGTTCGATCAGGCGTCTAAATATGACGTGGATTTTTCGGACGTGAAGGGTCAGGAAAATGTTAAGCGGGCGTTGACGATTGCGGCGGCGGGCAATCACAATATGTTGATGATTGGTCCGCCGGGCACGGGCAAGACGATGTTGACGAAGCGGCTGCCGACGATTATGCCGCCGTTATCGCTGGAGGAATCGCTGGAGACGACGCAGATACATTCGGCGTTGGGGCTGCTGGGTCGGAATCAGTCGTTGCTGGCGACGCGGCCGGTGCGGAGTCCGCATCATTCGGCCAGTGGTCCGTCGTTGGTGGGGGGCGGGGCGGTGCCGCGGCCCGGGGAGCTATCGCTGGCGCATAACGGGCTGTTGTTTCTGGATGAGTTTCCGGAATTTACGCGGAATGTGCTGGAGACGATCCGGCAGCCGCTGGAGGATGGGACGGTGACGATTTCGCGGGCGGCGGGGACGATGACGTTTCCGGCTAACATTATGCTGGTGGCGGCGATGAATCCGTGTCCGTGTGGTTATTTGACCGATCCGAAGCGGAACTGCAAGTGCAGTCCGAACCAGGTGGAGCGTTATTTGGGGCGGATATCGGGGCCGTTACTGGACCGGATTGATATACATGTGGAGGTGCCGGCGGTGCCGTTTCGGGATTTGAGCAGCGATCGGGACGGGACCAGTTCGGCGGTGATGCGCGAACAGGTGCTGCAGGCCCGGCAGCGACAGACCAAGCGTTATGACGGATTGGCGGTGCGCTGCAACAGCAACATAAACAGTCGGCAGATTCGTCAGTTTTGCAAAATTGATGATTCGGGGCGGCATATTTTGAAGCAGGCGGTTTACGAGTTGGGGCTGTCGGCGCGGGCGCACGATAAGGTGCTCAAGGTTTCGCGTACGATAGCGGACCTGGAGCAGTCCGAAGCAATCGAAGCCCATCATATCGCCGAAGCAATTCAGTATCGTCGGCTGGACCGGAATCTTTGAGGGATTTTTCCGAACGGTCCAGGGGCAGTTTTTGATTTGAATACGGTCCAGGGACGTTTTTTGATTTGGATCAGGTTTTTCCGGCGGGATTATTTTGTTTTTTTGGGGAATTGTCTGGTTGGGTTTCTTCGATTTTTAACGGTTCGTCTGGTTGGGGTTTAGTTGAGTTGGAGTTTTTGGGGCATAAAGGCAGAAAGACGGTGAAGGTGGAGCCCTGGTTTTCCTTGCTGTGTAGTTCCAGTCGGCCGCCGAAGCGTTCGACGAGGTTTTTGACGCCGGCCAAGCCGACGCCGCTACCGGCAATGCGGGATTTTCGGGCGTTGGAGGCCCGGAAAAATTCCTGGAACATTTTGGGAATGTCTTTTTCAGGAATGCCCATGCCGGTGTCGGTAACTTTGAGAACGGCATGGTTATCCTGGGGGATCAGCGAGACCGTTACGGAGCCCCGGTTGGTGTATTTGACGGCGTTGGAGATGAGATTCGAGACCACCATCCGGCAGCCCTGGCAATCAAAACGGATTTCGATGTTTTCGGCGGGTAATTCGACAATCATTTCCAGATTTTTCTGAACGGCCTGTTCCTGATACTGCTGAGAAATTTCTTTGGTTAGGGCGGCCAGGTCGATATGGATGACCTCTCCCATGGGTTCACCGGATTTAACTTTGGAAAGTTCGAGTAGATCGGCAATGAGTTTTTGGAGCTGATCCATGCGGTCGCCGATTTTGTTGGTCAGGATGTCGATTTTGGGGTGGTCGTTGTGATATTGCTGATAGGTATCCGAGAGCATTTTGGTGGCGGCGACGGGGGATTTGAGTTCGTGGACCATGACGCGCATGAATTTGGCTTTTTCGGTTTCGAGCTGTTTTAAGGTAGCCAGGTCGTTGTGGAGTTTGGCGTGATAGAGTGCGTAGCCGATCAGGCGTGAAACCTGTTTGAGCCAGTTGAGATCGTTCTGATCAAAAGATCGGCCCTTTTTGCTGTTGAGAACCTGAACGACGCCGAGAACTTCGCCCCGAAACATAGCTGGGGCACACATGACGTCACGGGTGCGAAAATCATTTATCCGGTCCCATTTATCATCGAATTGGAGTTTGGGATCGATAGCACTTAAATCGCTATAAGCGTCATCAACCAGAAAATCTCTGCCGGACAGGGCGCAAAAACCGGCCAGGGAGTTTTCCTGAATGGGGATGCGAATGGTTTGGGCGACGTTGCCGATGACGGCGACGGCTTCGAGTTCCTGGGTGCTTTTGTCGATGAGGTAAACGGTGGCCCGTTCGGCGTTGAGATCGGCCCGGACGACATCGGCTACCTTGCCGAGCACGGCAGGAATTTCCACATCGCCGATCATGCGTTCGTACAAATCAAGCAGATATTCATGCACGGTCAAGGAATGGGTGTTATTTTGAAAATTTTTCATCAACTTTGACGCAGAACCAGTAAGTTTTGCACAGGCAAGGAAACAATCAGCGATCGGAATTCCTACTAAAACGGTTATTTTACTGTGATTAAGCCGTTATTACAAGCGCAAAGGTGTATTTGGGGCAGAATATTTGGTGATATTTGCGGGTTGAATTGCGGTGGGCAAGATGTTATAATACCGGGCTTTCATGGCCTGCGCCAAGGAGGGTGTGGCGTGTAAGGTTATTAAAAACAAGGATTTATAAATATCGGAGTTTTGATATGCGGAAATTATTTGTTGCCGGCAACTGGAAGATGAATCTCAATTATATCGAAGCAGTTACCTTAGCGGACGATTTGAAGGAGCAACTGGCTTCTTCGGACGATTTGGCCAAGGTTGATGTGGCAATATGTCCGCCATTTGTGTATTTGGCGCAGCTTGGGCAGGTTATCAAGGGATCGGGTATCGGTCTGGGAGCTCAGGATGTTTATTTTGAAAAAAACGGTGCTTTTACCGGTGAGATCAGTGTGGCAATGCTCAAGGACGTGGGGTGCAGTTATGTAATCATCGGTCATTCCGAACGGCGGCACGTTATAGGTGAAACGGATGAACTTATTCACCAGAAGTTGTTGGCGGTGCTGGGGGGCGGGCTGAAAGTTATTTTCTGCATTGGCGAGTTGCTTGAGGAGCGGGAGAGTAATCTGACCGAAGAAGTTCTGGAGCGACAGATTCGCAGCGGTTTGGCCGGGGTTACGGCTGAACAGATGTCCCGGGTGACGGTGGCGTATGAACCGGTCTGGGCAATCGGCACGGGCAAGACCGCCACGGGCGATCAGGCCCAGGAAGCGCACAAATTCAGCCGGAGTATCATCGCGGACATGTTTGGCGTTGAGTTGGCCCAGCAGGTACGGATTCAGTATGGCGGCAGTGTGAAACCGGACAACGCCGCGGAGCTTATGGCTCGGCCGGATGTTGATGGTGCTTTGGTTGGCGGGGCCAGTTTGAAACTGGAGGCTTTTTTGGGTATCGTCGAAGCCGGTGCGAGTTTGGGGTAATGTTTACATAAGCCTCAATGCGGTGAGATCAGGTTTTTGTGGTTTGAAGGCGTTGTTTACAATTTGATTTGTATATAGAAAAATTTCTCAGGAGCGAAATATGAATTTAGTGATGCTCGGTGTAGCGGAAAGTACCATTCCCTGGTGGGTGCAGGCTTTGGCGGTTTTGTTTGTGATTGTCTGTCTGCTGCTGATTGTGATTGTTCTGCTGCAGAAGGGCCGGGGCGGCGGTTTGTCGGCGGCATTTGGCGGTGCCGGCGGGCAGAGTGCCTTTGGCAGCAAAACCGGGGACGTTTTCACCTGGGCCACTATTGTTATTGTGGGGGTGTTTTTGGTATTGTCGATGGTTTTGACGGTGGTTTACAAGCCTTATCTAAGCGAAATCGACCGGACGCCGGGTATTGGCAGTGATTCGCCCGTTCCGACAACAACGACCCAACCGGCGACAACGGTGCCTGAAATCCCAACGGCACCGGCAACTGAAGCCCCGGCTGCAGATTCGTCGGGTGGGGCTGCGGTTCCTGCAGATCCATCGGGTGGGGCAGCAACAGGCAATGAAGCGGCACCAGATAATCCAGGGGAAGGCTCGGGGCCAAATCCATAGGGAACTATTTGGACCATATCGGCAGAATAGTCCGAAGAGGGCGATGAATGATAAATAGCATGACCGGCTATGGTGATGCTCAACTGGAAGAAGCCGGCATCAGCTTTCTGGTTGAGATCAAGGCCTTAAACAACCGTTTTTTGAAGGCTACGGTAAAATTACCTGATTCCCTGACTTTTGCCGAACCCGAGGTCAATCGGATAATTCGCAGTAAGCTGGCCCGTGGTTCAGTTACTTATGTTTTGCACATGCGTTATACGGGGGACGTGGGGGCATTTGATGTCAACAGTGCCATGCTGGAGCGTTATGTAACCGCGCTTCGTCAGGTGGTGAGTTTGCATGATCGGAATCATTCGATGACCATTGATCTGGCCAATATTCTGCAGATGCCGGGTGTCTGTCAGTTGCGTACTTTTACCGAACGGGAACAGCAGGAGATGCTGGCCAAGCTGAAGGTGCTAACGGAAACGGCTTTGGACGGTCTTTGCCGGATGCGGGCCGAAGAAGGCAAGTCGTTGATGGCTGACTTTGAGCAGCAGTTGGAGGTGATTCGTGATCGGGTAGCGTCGTTATCCGGGCTGACGGAGAGGGTAATTGATAATTATCACAAACGCATACAGCAGCGTACCAATGCTATGCTATCCAAGGTCGGTTTGAGTGTGGATCCGGATCAAGTGCTCAAGGAAGTGGCGTTGTTTGCGGAACGTTCCGACATCAACGAGGAAATTTCGCGGTTGTTAAGTCATACGGAGCAGTTTCATGACGTATGCCGGCGTGAGGATCAGGCGGGCCGGAGGTTGGATTTTCTGACCCAGGAGATGCTGCGTGAGGCCAACACCATCGCCAGCAAAGCCAACGATTCGGAAATCAGCCATCATGTGGTGGAAATCAAAGTTGCCATTGACCGGCTGAAAGAACAGGTGCAAAACGTAGAATAAAGATGAAGCAATCAGGCGGATCGGACAATGTCGGCAGGTTATTCGTTATCAGCGGCCCCAGCGGTTCGGGCAAAAGTACGCTGACGCGGGCGGCAATCAAGCGTACCGGTGCGTATCTGAGTGTCTCGGCTACCACCCGGCAAGC
The DNA here is from genome assembly GCA_016934515.1 of Sedimentisphaerales bacterium. Taxonomy (GTDB): domain Bacteria; phylum Planctomycetota; class Phycisphaerae; order Sedimentisphaerales; family SM23-30; genus JAFGSR01. Next base: position 2,839 of record JAFGSR010000188.1, on the reverse strand, counting down.
GGGTGCAAACGAGCAGGACGGCAAGGATTATTTTTTTCTGACTAACGAGGAATTTGAGAAAAAAATCCAGGAAGATCAGTTTCTGGAGTATGCCCGGGTGTTCGATCATTATTACGGCACGCCGGCGGAAAACGTAAAAGAAAAGCTCGCCCAAGGGAGAACGGTTCTGTTGGAAATTGACGTACAGGGCGCGGTACAGGTTTTTGAGAAATTTCCGGATGCTATTGGAATTCTGGTGTTGCCGCCCGATTCGGTGGAGTTACGGGGCCGACTGGAAAATCGCAAACGTGATAAAAGTGAGGTTATTGAAAAACGCCTGAAAAAAGCCCAGTGGGAAATCGAACAAGCCCGCTCGGGCGGGCGTTATAAACATACTATCGTTAATGATGACTTGCATGAAGCAATCGAAAAGCTGGTAAATTTAATAACAGGGAGATAAAGTTAAATGATAGAGGCATTTAAAGGCGAAGAAATTGTGACGAAAGTAGGCGGTCGCTTTCGCTTGACAGCTCTGATCCAGAGGCGGCTAAAGGAACTGATCGAAGGTGCCCGGCCGCTGGTGGAAACCGAGGGCAAGACTCCGCTCGAAATCGCGGTCGATGAGATTATGCAAGACAAAATCGCCATTGATTACGATCTGACCAAGTCGCTGAATCCGCCCACCGATGCTGAGCTGGCTCAGGAAATTCGCGGCGGCGGTGAATATTCTGATGCCACCGGCTAATTTTTACGACAGAAATGGTTATGTCAGAAGAATTGAAAAATTTTGAGATTCTCCTGGGTGTTACTGGAGGTATCGCGGCTTACAAGTCCGCACAATTGTGTTCGGACCTGGTCAAGTGCGGCGCTTCGGTAACGGTAGCCATGACTTCGGAGGCCCAGCAGTTTGTTCGGCCGCTGACCTATAGCACTTTATCGGGCCGGCGCGTTTACACGGACCTGTTTGACAGCGAGCAAATCTACGATGCCCAACATATCAGCCTGACCCGCCGTGCCGACCTGATTGTTGTTGCCCCGGCCACGGCCAATATTCTGGCCAAGATGGCCAACGGAATTTGCGACGACCTGCTCAGCACGCTGTTGATTGCCGCCGAGAGCGATATTATGGTAGCGCCGGCCATGAATTTTCGCATGTGGGAAAACCACGCCACCCGGAAAAACGTTGAACAACTGCGCGAATGGGGCTGCCATTTCGTCGGACCGGAATCGGGGCGGCTGGCGTGCGGTGAATCGGCCCAGGGGCGAATGAGTGAGCCGCAAACCATTCTGGAAAGAATCATCGATCTGCTCAAGGACAAAAGCCCCAAATATCAGCCCTGACCGGGGACCGGGAGATAAGGATTATGCGTTTCCTGATTACCGCCGGGCCCACACGTGAATATTTTGATACGGTACGTTTCCTCACCAACGCTTCCAGTGGAAAAATGGGATACGCCTGCGCCGGGGCGGCTTTGGCGGCGGGGCATGAAGTTACCCTGATAAGCGGCCCGGTTAATCTGGAAAAGCCAACCGGGGCAAAACTTATCAAGGTGGTTTCCAGTGAGGAAATGGCCCAGGCGGTGTTCAAGGAATTCAGCAGTTGTGATTGCGTCATCATGACCGCGGCAGTTTGCGATTACCGACCGGCGCGAAAATATTCCAGCAAAATGACCAAGTCGGACGGACCGCTTGCGATTCAGATGCGGCGAACGACGGACATCCTGGCCCGGCTGGGAAAAACCAAAAAAAATCAACTGCTCATTGGCTTTGCGGTTCAGGATAAGAGCCCCCACCAAAATGCCCGCCGGAAACTGGCTGAAAAAAACCTCGATGCCGTGGTTCTGAACCATCCCAAAGCCTTCGCCGCCGACAAATCTGACTTTGAGATCCTGATCCCGCCGGCCAACTGGCTAAAACTGCCCGGCGTAACCAAAAAAAACCTCGCCACCCGACTCATCAAACTCGCGGCTAAACTGCATCAACAGCAGAGCGGTTAATGTGTTCGCACCGGTTTAGAAAGCCATCAGAGCGGGGTGCTGCCCAACAGCGCCATTTTACCGGTTATTCCCAGCGTTAATACAAAACGCGGTCGATCTAAAGTCTTTTTATAAAGCTACTTAGGTTAAATTTTCCTTTGGAGTCTCGTCCATGGTCCAAACACCTGAATTTTGGAGCATCTCAGGGTTAAATTCCGATGATAAGTGGATGGACTATAAGAATTTGCAGGAAAAGCGACTTTTATAAAGCTGCGAAGTAAAAAAGAATAGCTGCGACAATCCGGCAGAGAACAGCAACCCAGAATCAAAAGACAGGAGAAGCCGCAAAACCAATGGAAGCAAGACAGGCAATGAATCGACTCATGTTGACATTTTTGGCATTGGCGTTAAGCGTTTTTACGCTGGTTAGCCTGGTAAGTTTTAATGTTTGTGACTGGCCCAATCCGGACGTGGCACCGTCGATGGTTCAGCACAATCTGTGCGGGCGAGCCGGTGCTTTTATTGCGTATCATTTGAATTATTATGTGGGGCCCTCGAGCATGGTTCTGGCGATGGTGGCGATAATCTGGGTGGCGTTGTACGGCATGAACAAGCCCATCGAACAGTGGATTCTGCGGGTAATCGGCGTGGCTTTGGTTTGCGCGGTAATTTCCGCCCTGGCTTATCTGATCAGACCCGGCTCGGTTAACTCGCTTTCGCACGGTAACGGGGGAGTGCTCGGCATTGCGTTGGGACACTTCCTGAAGGTCAACGCCGACATGACCGGAGCGATATTGATCCTGGGGGCTACCTTACTGGTGGGACTGCTGCTGGCGGCGGACAATGTGATAATGCTGCTGCCGACGGTGTTGGGCCGGGCGATT
>JAFGSR010000187.1 GCA_016934515.1 Sedimentisphaerales bacterium | reverse complement strand
TCGAACCTCCACGGGGTTGCCCCCACAGGCACCTGAAGCCTGCGCGTCTGCCAGTTCCGCCACATCCGCTGAAAACCAGCTATAAGGCCGCAATTGTAATCAACATAATCTCACTGTCAAGGGCAATCCTGTTATTACCCCAAATGGGTAGCAATATTGCTGTCGAAAGCGTTTGCGGTTGACCAGTCTTTGTCAGTTGGCAATTCGGCGCTATTTACAGCCGCCCTGCCAGAACCTAATATAGAGCAGTTAGCGGGAAATCGTCATCGTTATTGGTATTGGTATAAAAAATTGACAGACGAAACCAGCAGAAAATCTGAACTTTTACCCCACCTGATCGCCTGGGAAGTTACGCGGAGTTGCAAGCTTAACTGCAAACATTGTCGCGCGGCGGCCCAGAGCCGGGTTTATGAAAACGAGCTTTCAACGGAGCAGTGCTTTGCGGTGCTGGACAATGTTGCCGGATTTGCCCGGCCCATAATCATCCTTACCGGTGGCGAGCCGATGCTGCGTGATGACATTTACGATATCGCCCGGCATGGCCACGAGTTGGGCTTGCGGATGGTAATGGCACCGTGCGGAATGCTGATTGATGAGTTGGCTATCAGTAAGATGCACGAGGCGGGCATTCAGTGCATTTCGATATCGCTCGATGGGGCAACTGCTGAATCGCACGATTCGTTTCGTGGGACCAGCGGGGCGTTTGCTTCGGCGATGACTGCTATTGAAGTGGCCCGAAAAAATCACATGCCCTTTCAGATTAACACAACAATCACCCGCCACAATATCTCAGAAGTGGAAAAAATTATGCATCTGGCGGAAAATCTGGGAGCGATTACGTTTAATCCGTTTCTGCTGGTGCCTACCGGACGGGGTGTGGAACTGGCGGATCAGGAACTTTCTCCGCAACAGTACGAACAAACGCTGCACTGGCTTAACCGGCAACGCGATTCCATAAAAATTCAAATGCGGGTCACCTGCGCCCCCCATTATCAGCGAATTATTCGACAGCACCCGGTTGAAGGAGCCACCGATGCAACTGGATTAAAACCTGCGGATCATCCAGGTTCAGCCTCGACAAAAGCAACTGAGTCGCACTCGCACAGCAGTCACGGCGCTTTCCGTGCCGGGTGCATGGGCGGCAAAAGCTTCGCCTTTATTTCGCACGTGGGCAAAGTGCAGATTTGCGGCTTTTTGGAAACCGAAGCGGGTGATTTGCTGGAAAATGGTTTGGATTTTGAAGCGATCTGGAAGAATTCGCCGCTTTTCCGGGCGATTCGCGACGTCGATCACTACAGGGGCAAATGCGGCTATTGTGAATATCGGCGACTCTGCGGAGGATGTCGAGCCCGCGCGTTCGCGATAACCGGAGATTATCTTGAATCAGAACCGTTTTGTGTTTATGAACCGCAGGCAAAACCCAGGAAGTCCCGGTGATCTCTGCAACGCAACCAACGGAACAAAAACAACCAACGGAACTAAGATAACCGATGGAAAAAATCCAAAAACAGATTCTGAATATCATCCAGAGAAATTTCCCGGTTGAAGCCGCTCCTTACCAAATCGTGGCTGAGCAGATTGGCGTCACCCAGGAAAAAATCATCGCCAACGTAATCCAGCTAAAGCAGGCGGGGATCATCCGCAGAATCGGGGCGAATTTCAATCCGGCGGCCCTGGGATACACCAGCACCCTGATTGGAGCTAAGGTTCCTGCTGAAAAGGTTGATGATTTTGTAGCGGCGGTGAACTCGCTGCCGGGCGTGTCCCACAATTACGGGCGGGAACATGAATTTAATATCTGGTTCACGCTGACGATGGCCGATGAGGATTCAATTAACCAAACTATCGCACAACTGAAACAGGATTTTAATCTGACAACCATCTTCAGCCTGCCGGCGAAAAAACTTTTCAAAATCAGAGTTGATTTCGACCTGGATGAAGACAATGGTGATGCCTCCGTCAAGAGCAATTATCCCGGGCAGAAACAGGAACAGGAACAAAATCAGGAACAGCTCAACTTGTCAGATAAACAGATCGCCCTGGTCCGGCAACTGCAGGGGGATTTGCCGATTACCGCTGAACCTTTCGAGTTAATCAGCAATAAGATTGGTATTGCTCAGACGGAAATTTTGCAGCAGATTAAGCAATGGAAAGCCGCCGGGGTGATTCGTCGCTTCGGTGCCGGCATTCGACACCAACTCACCGGCTTCAGCACCAACGCTATGGTTGTGTTTTCCCTGCCGGAAGAACGAATCGATGCAGCAGGAAAACTGCTGGCGAACTATCAACAGGTAAGCCACTGCTATCAGCGGCCCAGTGCCCCCGGATGGCCTTACAATTTGTTCGCCATGACGCACTGTCGCAATCCGCAGCAACTGCAAAATCTGGTGCAGCAGATGGTCCGGCAAATCGAACCGGAGCAATACGACGTGCTGCTTTCCACAACGGAATACAAAAAAACTAATGTAAAATTTTTCATCTAACGTATTATATCTTTGTGGTGGGTAACTTGTTACCCACGCGGTTATTAATTTTTTCCGGAGCCCAATATGAAAACCAATTCCAACAACGATCAACTGTTCAACCAGGCCCGCTCGATTATTCCCGGCGGCGTGAATTCTCCGGTGCGGGCGTTTGGCGGAGTGGGTGGCACGCCGATTTTCATGGATCACGCCCAAGGTGCCCGCCTGTGGGACACCAACGGCCGGGAATACATTGATTACGTCGGCTCCTGGGGTCCCTGCATTCTCGGCCACGCTCCGGAAAAAGTCATTGCCGCAATTAAACAAGCCGCCCAGCGCGGCACCAGTTTCGGCACCGCTACCGTCGGGGAAATTTCACTCGCTCAACGCGTCATCGAACTGATGCCGAATATTGAAATGTTGCGGCTGGTTAATTCCGGCACCGAAGCGACGATGAGTGCGTTGCGTCTGGCGCGGGCGTTTACCAAGCGTGATAAGATTATCAAATTCACCGGTTGCTATCATGGCCACGCCGACAGCTTCCTGGTCAAGGCCGGCTCCGGCGCCACCACGCTGGGCGTCCCCACCAGTCCGGGAGTTCCCGCCGCAACGGTCGCCGATACCCTGCTGGCCGAATTCAACGACATTGACTCAGTAGCAACGTTGATCGGGCAGCACCCGAATCAAATAGCCGCGATTTTCATCGAACCGGTCATGGGTAACGCCGGCGTAATTCCACCGGCAAAGGAATTCCTCAAGCAACTACGCGAAATCACTCAACAAACCGGCACCCTATTGGTTTTCGACGAAGTAATGACCGGCTTTCGAGTGGCCCCCGGTGGTGCTCAAGAACTGTTCGATATCAAACCCGACCTGACCACGCTGGGAAAAATTATCGGCGGCGGATTACCCATCGGCGCCTTTGGCGGACGGAAAGAAATCATGAACCTGCTCGCCCCAGCAGGACCGGTCTATCAAGCCGGCACTCTGTCAGGAAATCCGCTGGCAGTAGCAGCCGGGCTGGCAACCCTTAACGAACTCAACAGCGACACCTACAAAAAGCTGGAATCACTAGCCGACTTACTGGAACAGGGCGTTCGTGACAACCTCAAAAAACTCAAGCTGCTTTTTCAGTATCAGCGAATCGGCAGCATGGCTTGTCTGTTTTTCACAAACCGGCAAGTCGCCAATTACAACGACGCCCTGACCTGCGACACCGAAGCTTTCGCCCGTTACTACCACAACATGCTCGCCGAAGGAATATATCTGCCGCCGTCACAGTTTGAAGCCTTTTTCATTTCAACCGCCCATTCCCAGGATGACATAAATCACACAGTTTCAGCCAACTTCCACGCTTTGCAAAGTATATAACACCGGCACCCTCAAATCGGCCCAACAGCACACCTAAAGGAAATCCGCAGCGTTATTCGTCGGGGTGGAAGCAATATCGAGCAGCCACTCTGGGATAACTATCAGAAATGGATTTACCGAAATTAGCTGATAAAATAAGGTGGCGATTATGGGCCATGCCCCCATAAGTCATTTATTCACAAGTTTTTACAAATATAAACATTTTCGGCTTCCAGTGATTTTTATGCAAAAAAACCTTGACACGCCTACCCAAAATCTGGTATAAATGAAAATGCGAAGGATGGGTAGGAAAATGGTATTGTCGTGTAAGGGCAATTCTACCCACCGCTGGATTTCTTGAATTCGAATTTCTATCAGCACTCCTTCGCGTATTGTGTGAATTTAGTGTGTGTGTGATGCCTGCAAGTGTGGCAGGTAGCCGCTTCAATGGGCGTTGTGTGTCCGCCTGTGGCAACAATGTATTGCGGTAAAGTACGCGAAACAGGCAATTTCGAGAACTTATTCAAAGGAGTTAAATGGTTATGAAGAAATTAATATTTTTAGGCTTAGTTCTGGGCATGGCGACCTTGGCCCAAGCCCAAACATACGTAGGTATGACTGGCCTGTGGGAATTTAATGACAGTTCGGATCTGACCAAAGCCACCGTCGGGAACGATCTGGTTTCGCTCGCTAACGGCGGCGGTGCAGGTTCCGAGACAGCAACCAGCGGTATTGTTGCCGGTGATGGAGCTGTCTTATCTCCCCTGGGCAGCTACTTCCAGTGCGATCATGGAATTTCAGCCAACGGTGGCGGATCTTGGGTAAATGAATTTACCCTGCTGTTTGATGTCAAGTATCCCGAAGCCAGTACCGGCTCATGGCGTGCTTTTTATAACACCAACTGGAGCAACTCCAACGATTCCGAGTACTTCATTCACCCCTCTGACGAGAGTTGGGGTGTGGGCGACCTGGGTTACACCGATGGCGCCTATGGTACTTTCTTCAGCAGCTCTGAAACCTGGTATCGGGTAGTCATGTCAGTCAACCTCGAAACCGATACGAGCCTGGCGTACCACGATCTTTACATCGATGGAGTAAAAGTTGATGACCATAAAAAGACCGCCCTGGGTCTTGATGGTCGCTTTTCCCTGTACACCAAAGAAAGCTCTACTCCCTGGGTAGTCCTGTGTGGCGACAATGACGGCGATGATGCCGAAATGCATTACAGCAATATAGCCATCTGGAATCGACCCCTAGATGCGACGGAGGCTGCCGCACTTGGCACCGCCGGTAATCCGATTCCGGAACCTGCCACCATGGCCCTTTTGGGTCTGGGCGGTTTGGCTCTGATTCGTCGTAAAAAAAGCTAACTTGAACTAGCTTCTCGCTTAATTACCAATTTAAACGTCCCGGAATTATTCCCGGGACGTTTTTTTATGCCTGCCCCACCGGGCGGAACTTTACATATCGCCCCGGAAAACATAAAATCGACATCATGAAGTTGATAACCACCAACAAATCTGTTCCTTTGATAATCATGGACGCCACCTTAATAGTCATGGCAGCCGCCTTTACCGCCAGGCCCATTAACTAAACCTGCTTTAAAACCGCCTGAACCGGCGTTTTTCCTGCCGATAATAAATCCTTGAAAAATACCTGCCTCAGATATAAAATCTATCTGATGTTAGTACGGTGTCCGAATAAAGGAATTGAGGTTTTTTACATTTTTGCAACGGGGATATCTGGGAAACATTCTGATGAGAAAAAATACTGATCTGACGAAAAAAATTTCTGATTACCTGTTATGCAAACCTTTGAAAATTCAACTTGCCCTGCTCACCGCAGGAATCGCCTTGTTGATCTCCGGAACCTTCTGCCCCGGCGCCGATTGGGCCACCTATCAGGGTGATTATCAACGCAGCGGCATCTCCTCTGAAAACCTGGATCTTCCTCTGCAACTGCAATGGCAATTCCATGCTACTCATCCTCCCAAACCCGCCTGGCCCAAACCCGCGGTCAATGATTACTGGCACAACCATCATAGCCTGCGCGCAACCGTAACCTACGATCGGGCCAACCACGTGACAGTCGCCGGTAACACCGCTTATTTTTCCTCCTCCGCCGACGACAAAATCGTCGCCCTGGATATCGCTAACGAAAAAATCCGCTGGCAATTCTTCACCGGCGGCCCCGTAAGACTAGCTCCCACCGTGGTCCGGGAAAAAGTCTATGCCGGCTCTGACGACGGATTCATTTATTGCCTGGCCGCCAAAGACGGATCACTGCTCTGGAAAAACCTCATCGCCGGCGACACCCGAAAATTACCCGGCAACAGCCGCATGATTTCCGTCTGGCCGATTCGCACCGGTATCGTTGTTGACCAGGGACTGCTCTATTGCGGGGCCGGTCTTTTCCCTAACGAAAAAACTTACCTGGCCGCTCTGGACGCCGAAACCGGTAAAGTAGTCTGGAAAATTGAACCGGGTATCTCACCCCAGGGTTACATGTTGGCTTCTCCTCAACGACTCTACGTTCCCACCGGACGGACCAGCCCGATTATGTTCGACCGCAAAGACGGCAAAAACCTGGGCGGTTTCGATAGTGCCGGCGGTGCTTACGCCTTGCTGGTGGAAGATACCCTCGTTACCGGCCCAGGCCGCGGCCCCAAACAAATCAATGTTGACAATGCAAAAAACAAAGAAACTCTGGCTAGTTTCGGCGGCATCCGCATGGTTTCCGACGGCCAATTCGCCTACATGCAATCCGAAACCGAATTAACCGGCTTCAACCGCAAAGATTACCTCAAATTTAACCACCGCAAAATGAACATGGAAAAAAGGCGTAAACAACTCCAGGAGCAACTCAAAAAAGAACCGCCCGATTCCCCCAAACAACGCCAAACCCAACAGTACCTGAATAATCTGGAAAATGATTTCCAGGAAATTAACGAAAATATGAAGCAGTGTTTTTTATGGGCCTCACCCACCGATTGCTGTTATTCGTTAATTTTGGCCGGTAACACCCTCTTCGCCGGCGGCGAAAATAAAGTCGAAGCTGTCAACACCACCACCGGCAAAAAACTCTGGACCGCCCCCGTAAAAGGCGACGCCTACGGATTAACCGTCGCCCAGGGCAAACTATTGGTCAGCACCGATCAGGGTGTAATCTACTGTTTCAGCGCTAATGGCAATGCTCAAGCTGATACTCCTATCCTTCAGACAATAATTAAAGCCGATCCGTTCCCGAAAAATCGCCTGGCGGAAACTTATGCCACTATGGCCGAACAGATTATTGCCGAAACCCAGATCAAACAGGGGTACTGCCTCGTACTGGGCAACGAAACCGGTCGTTTGGCTTATGAAATCGCCCAACGCAGCGATTTGCAGATTATTGCCGTTGAACCAGACCAGGAAAAAGTAGACAAATCCAGGGCCACACTTGACCAGGCGGGATTATACGGCTCCCGAATAACTATTCAACAGGGCTCGCTGACTGAACTGGATTACCCACCTTACTTTGCCAACCTGATTGTTTCCGAACAAGCATCTCTGACCGGAAAAATCCCCACCCCCGTTGAAGAGGTTTATCGAGTGTTGCGACCTTACGGTGCAGTAGCTTACCTGGGACAACCCACCCCTGCCGGAGGCTTAGACAAATTAACTGAAAACAAATTAAAACAATGGCTCACAGGCGTTGATATTCCCGCCGTTAAAATTATCGACAAAAATGGCTTCTGGGTAACTTTCAACCGCCCCGCCATCGCCGGCAGCGGACAATGGACCCAACTTTACGCCGACGAAAACCATTCCGCCTGCAGCTTCGATCAACTCCGCGGACCGGTAAATCTGCAATGGTTCGGCGAACCCGGACCCGAACAAATCATCGACCGCCATCATCGCCCCATGTCCTCGCTGGTTAAAGACGGAAGAATCTTCGTTCCCGCCCTGGATCGGATCATTGCCGCCGACGCCTTCAACGGCACCAAATTGTGGGAACTCGAAGTGCCCGACTCCCGGCGCATCGGTGTCATGAAAGACAGCGGACAAATGCTCGTCGCCGACGATACCATTTACATCGCCTCGGCCGGGCAGTGCTGGGCCGTAAACGCCGCTACCGGCGCCCGCGGCAAAACCTTCGATGTCCCTGGTCCAACCGAGCAAAAACGCGACTGGGGCTACCTCAACCAAAACGCAAACCTCATCTTCGGTACCGACCAGAAAGTTGACGCTTCTTTCCGCAAACAGATGTTTACCAATGACCCGGAAAACGGCAGTAATATCCTGGAGGGTGATTTCCGCCCGGTTATCGTCAGCGAATCGCTGTTCTGTTATGATCGCCAAACCGGCAAACTACGCTGGCACTACAAAAACGGCGCCATCATGAATAGCGCTATCGCCCTCGGCCAGGGAAATATTTATTTCGCCCAAAGCCGCAACCCCGAAATCATCAACGACCAAGACGGCCGCGTACGCATCGACCATTTCTGCAAAAACCTCTCCATTACCGCCCTGAACGCCCAAACCGGAGAAGAAATCTGGGACCGGCAGGTCCAATTCCCCTTCGAGCATATCATGTTCCTGAATTACTCCGAAAATACCCTGCTCTTTAGCGGCACCTATAACAAAGACAAGCATGTTTATTACGATTTATACACCTATAACGCCGATACCGGTGCCGACATTTGGCATAATAGCTTCCTGGGCCTCGATGTCGGCGGTACCAATCCCTTTGGCACCGGCGGCAGTCACGGCGAACAATGGCAACACCCGGTAATCAACGGCGACACGATTTTCGCCAAACCTTACGCCTACGATTTACACACCGGAAAACAAAAAGATTTTCATGGCTACCGCGGCGGCCACGGCTGCGGCGGACTGACCGCCTCGGCTTATTATCTCTACGGCCGCGGCTCCAACCCCAGAATGTACCCCATTGAAACTGACAAAACCAGCGGCGTGCAACTCACCCAGGTCACCCGACCGGGGTGCTGGCTCAATATCATTCCCGCTAACGGGCTGATAATCATCCCCGAATCCAGTTCCGGATGCACCTGCAGTTATTCCCTGCAAACTTCACTGGCGTTTGCACCCAGCCAGTATTACAGCCCGCCGATTTTCCTGCCCACCGTAAGACATTTCAACGGTTCAGCAAAAGTAACCCTCGCCGACCGCAACTATATCGGAACCATCCACTACACCACCGATGGAACCGAACCCACCAAAGACTCCCCCCAATACAAAAATCCCATCCCCATCGACAACACCACCACCTTCAAAGCAAAAACCTTCTGGTCCCCAACCAAAGCCAGCACCACCAGCCAGGCAACTTTCACCAAAAAAGAATAACTCCCGCCCAAAAATTGTAAGATGAGTAACTTGAACGTATAGGAATTTGTATTTCGCGGTTTACGAAAACCGTAGCGACCAACGGGAGCGTCGAAACTCCCCGTGGATCGCGGCGAATCCGGTCCAGCGAAAGCTGGTAACTTGTTAGGTCATCCTGAGCGCTGTCGAAGGACCCACTCTGACTTGTCATGCCCGACTTGACCGGGCATCCAGTTTTTTCGTCATTCGAACTTCGTCATTGATTCGTCCGTCGAGGCACGACCTTGTCGTGACTGATCATCTTGCCGCGGCGTAGCCATCGCAAAGCCGGGTCTGGTTTCGTTATTCGTCATTCCCCCGGCTACATCTGCTCAATAACTTCGATACCCAACAATCCCAAACCATGCTTAATCGTCCGCGCCGTCTGCAGACACAACAGCAACCGATAATCCCGAACCGCTTCGTCGGCCTTAAGCACCGGGCAATTGGTGTAAAACGAGCTGAATGCCTGCGCCAACTCGAACAGATAACCCGTCATAATGTGCGGCCGCAAATCACCCGCCACCGCTTCCACTATCTCACCGTAACGCAACAGCAACTTGGCCAACTGCAACTCCTCCGGCTCATTCAGTTCCAACTGCTCATGCCGACCGAGCAACTCATCAATATCAATCTGTCCCTTGCGAAAAATGCTCTGCACCCGGGCGTACGCGTATTGCATGTAAGGCGCCGTGTTGCCCTCCATCGCCAGCATCTTATCCCAGTCAAAAACATAATCGCTCACCAGGTTGTTCGACAAATCCGCATACTTAACCGCCCCGATCCCCACCGCCTGAGAAATTTCATCCTTGAGCTCTTCGGATAATTCCGGATTCTTCTCTTCCACAATCTTCCGCGCCCGCTTGGTCGCCTCGTCCAGCAGCCCCTTGAGCTTAACCGTCTCCCCGCTGCGGGTCTTGAAAGGCCGATTGTCCTTACCCAGCACACTGCCAAACGGCACATGCTCCAGATGCACCGAATCATCCACCCAACCGGCTTTTTTCGCCGCGGCAAAAACCATCTCAAAATGCAGCTTCTGCCGCGAATCCGTCACATAAATCACCCGCTCCGCTTTCAACTCACCCACCCGATAACGTATCGCCGCCAGATCCGTCGTCGCATACAAAAAAGCACCGTCACTCTTCTGCACAATCAACGGCAACGGCTCCCCCTCCTTGCTCTTGAACCCCTCCAGAAAAACACACTGCGCCCCCTCCGACTCCTCCAGCAATCCTTCTTTAGCAAAATCTTCAATCACCCCCGGCAATCTATCATTATAAAAACTCTCACCGCAAACATCATCGAGGCCAAGTTTCACTCCAAGCTGTTCATAAATTTCATGACACGCATTCAGAGAAACTTCACAAGCCTTTTTCCAAAATTCTGTTTCTTCGGGCTCTCCTTTTTGAAGATTCAATGTGGCTTCTCGACATGCATTTTCCACCCACGGATCACTCTTAATTTCTATATTAACTTCTTTATACTGCCATTCAAGTTCATTAATATTAAAAACCATTTCTGACAAAGGAATGCAACCACGGAGTTTTTCCCAACTCCCATATTCCTGAACATTTTTCTCACCGGACAGATTTTTTAAGGCCTGAATCACTGCTCCCACATTTATCATCCCCATTTGCAAGCCCCAGTCGCCCACATGATTTTGGCGAACGACCTTAGATGGTTCACCATACCAGAAATCCAGCACCCGTGCGATAACATCTCCAATGATCGTTGAACGCAGGTGTCCCACGTGCATCTGCTTGGCAATATTCGGACTGGAAAAATCAACAACAGTTACGGGTGAATTTTCCGCCGCGTCCACGCCCAGCCGCTGCGGATCGCGAACCGCTTCCAGCAACCGCCCCGCTAACCACTCTGGTTTCAAACGAAAGTTGATAAAGCCGGGCCCGGCAATCTCCGGCTGCTCACACATATCAGCCACATCCAACTGCTCAACAATCTGCTCAGCTAACTGCCGCGGATTGCTCTTGTTCTTCTTAGCTAATCCCATCACCCCATTAGCCTGATAATCCCCAAACCGCCCATCCTGCGTCGGACGAACCACCGCCGGAGCACCCGCCCCCCCCACCGCCGCCATAGCCGCCAACACTCGCTCTTCCAATAAATCACAAATCGGTTTCATAACAATATCTATCTAAAATCCGTGTATTCCGTACAATCCGTGGTTAAATATCTTAAAAAGAGTCAGTGAAAATCAGTATCATATCTTTTTCTTCACTTCGTGGTTAAATTTCTTCCTTGCGGCTTAGCGTCTTTGCGTGAGAAATTTTGGTTGCGGTTTGACTAATTGCCGCATTCAAATCAACCTGCTCATGATTATTAGCGAAAAATCCCCCAAAAGCAAGGCTAATTGCACCTTAATCCGACCGGATTTTTGGGTATCTTTTCATTCCGGACTCTCCGCTGTGCTCCGTGTCGTCATTCGGGCTTCGTCATTGATTCGTCATCTCGCCGCGGCGAAGCGTTTTGGCGAAGCCGGGTCGGGTTTCGTCATTCATCATTAACTTAATAATCAAACTAAACCGTGAACGCTTACGAAATATTTATGTCTTTGGAATTTCAGGTTTAATCCCATGGCGACGAACTATTGGCATCCTGAGGGTCAATGTTGTCGAGCCAGCCCAGGGAAAATATTGCAAAGTCCTCAAAATTAACCTTGCAATCATTATTCAAATCCTGAACCAGGCTATAGCCTTTTTCTATTGCATCGTCACAATCCGCAGGCGGCAAAGCATTGAAAATATATATCCTGTCATCTCCACTTGGACAACCAACCGCTAAATGCCTGCCGTCCGGCGGAAACGCAAGGTCATTTACGCCAACATTATTATAAAAATCAACTATCTCAGCCGTCGTCTCAGCCAGATAATCTCCGCCGCCTATAGCCGTAGCGTCAGCGACATCAACACGCCAGATATTTCTCGGTCCGTCATTGGCAGTATCAGCTGTAACAAACCATACTGAACCGTCCACAGGATTTACTGTCGCAGAATCATCAAGGCTTGGTCTTGTGCCGCCTTCGGTAACATCAAGGTCTAAAAAGATTCGCTGCATTACTCCGTCAGCTTTGACACGGTTTATATAACACGTCTGAGTTCCGCCCATATCCGCTTTGGGAATGGTCATGCCGACAAGATAGTAATAGCCGTCAATATCACTTGCGCAACCTCGCTGGTCGCCTGGGAAATAGCCCGAATTATCCTTCCATATTATATTATAAAGTGGATTGCTTGCAGAGCTGTTGGACTGGATGACCACAACACCTTCATAGCCGTCTGAACCAATACCGCCGTCATGAATAATCAAATCGACTCCCGCATCGAATCCGCCTCCAAAGCCTTCCGGAACCATTGATATACACACCGGGTCATCATCCGAACCGCTGTATGTACCTATCAACTGCGTCTCCAGGGCAGTATCGCTTGGATTCGTAACTTTCCAGACCTGCGCTGATACTGCATAGCAGACATATGCATGACCCGACTGGTCAACCGTACAACCATAGGGATTGGTAATACTACTCAAAGCCAGTCTTTCTGATGATATCTTCTCAGATATGCTTGCTGCATAAAGTCCTTGATTACCGCTGTCAACTCTATTGCAGTAATAAATCCTGTCATACTTACCGCCAACCTTATATGTAGGGTCAAAAGCAAGACCGGCAACTACCCAACCGCCGGAACCACTAATCTGAAAAGATTTTGACAATCCCTGTATGTGGGAACCGTAAGTGGTGATATCCAGTGGCAAAGTAAAACTGCTGCAGCGCGGGTCGCTTTCTGGGATCAAGGAACCGGTACCATTGTAATAGTTGAATGGAGCCCACGTTTTGGCATAACTGCTGCCGTCTGTCAAACTTGGGTCGCTACTGTATTTATCCAGTATGGTCGAGTATGTCTCTACCCGTATGGTTTTAAGGTCTGTATCAAATTCCATAAAACGCACCCAACCGCCCCCTTTGCCGAGAGTACCGCCGGTATCGCTTTTCACTCCCTGATAATCAGTTACTATCTGATGAACTATGCGACCATCATCATTCAGATCGGAACGATTATATGAACAGCCCACCTCTCCGTCAAAACTATGACCGCATAGAACCATGAATATTTGCGGATTTATTGTAATAAGCTCATCCCATATTTCCTGTGCACTGTTAGATGGAGAACCGGTACGATAGCTCACACTTGCACGATCACCAGTGGTAACGTTTAGAAATTTATGAACGGATATAATCGTAGGCCACCCCGCATACATATCCATAACACTTTGCGCCCACGCCAGGACATCATCCGATGCCTCCATCTCTAATGAAATATGCAGAAAATCCTGCCCACCCGCCTTAAATGTCTGATAGCTTGACCCGCCGCTCGTATCGGTGGAATTCATATAAGCCCCGCCATACCAGCCCTTACCGAAAAAGTGCTCCGAAGCTGCGCCGAAATATCCCGTCCACAGTTCCAGCCTATATATTGGAGCATCATTATCATCATAATCATGATTGCCCGGTACCATTCCCATTGGGATAGTATTTTGCAATATATTCATTGCGCTGACCGCACGAGGCCACTGCTCAAGTTGGTCCGAGTCATTTACCATATCTCCAACGTGTGTAATAAATACCGTATTCATCGAATCAATACTATCGACTATAAACTGCATCTCATCTTTGAATATCTGCGTACTCGCCGGTTGGGAATAGGTACTCCGACAATAATTCTGCGTATCGGGTATTACTGCGATTGTAAATGTCTCTGCAAAAACTGCAGAGCAAATCATCGTCGAAACCAAAAGCAAAGTCAGGGATAACAGGTACTTTTTCATCATTTCTCTTCCTTTATAACAAAGTTTACTCGTAATCAGTCACAGAAAACCTGGTTTCCGCCGAAAGCGGTTTTCTTAAAACTGCCCTGAAAGGGCAAAATAACATAGCCCGGGGCAACGCCCTGGGTAAACGTAACATATACCTACCTTTTGAGCCCTGAAAGGACGACATAAATACTTTTGTGCCCTTGACTATCCGCTGACAATAAAACGCCGGGAACTGCAGTGCCTTTTTAATTCTCACGGGCAAAGCCGGTGGATTAATATTGATTTAACGTGCCTTTTCGACCTCCTGCGCAACAAATACTCACACCTTATTATGCCAAAATTTGTTGGCTAAATCAACTAAAACACTTTAACTAGTATCTGTTGCGGAAAGACGGTTTTTAAAATCATGCAATTTCGTATATTAGCGAAAACCTGTTTTTGTGCCGAAATACTGGATTC
>JAFGSR010000186.1 GCA_016934515.1 Sedimentisphaerales bacterium | reverse complement strand
GGGTCGGTGCAGACGGCGGGTGATATTACGACAACCAGCGATAACATAACCTTCCAGAGTGATGTTACGCTGACGGGTGATGTTGTCCTAGACACGGGAATAGGTGGCGGTGATATTAATCTCACTGATACGTTGGATGGTAATCATGATCTGACATTAATCGGGGGGACCGGCGATGTGGAGTGGAATGCGGGGATTGGAGGTTCTGATTCACTGGCAAACTTTATAGTGAGCGGGGGAGCGATTACAGCGAACGGCAAAACCACAGTAGATGGAACGGTATCGATTACCGGTTGCGATGATGTGAATATTAATGCGGAGGTTGACCCGACGACCGTTACATTAAGTTCAGAGGATGATATTAACATCGGCGCTGCAGTAACGGCGGATAATACGATTACGGTAGCAGCTGGTACGGACGGGTCCGGTAGTGTAAATGTTACTGCCGGCGGGAGTATAGAAACTACGGAGGTGGGTAGTGATGTTTCCGTGACTGCGGGGAATACGGCGGGTGATATTAATTTGGCGGGAGATGTGACAGCGGTCGATAAGGTTACAGTTAATGCTGCTGCCGGGGCCATTTCTCAAAGCAGCGGATTGATTTCCGGGGCGAGGCTGGATTTGGATGCGGTGAACGGGATCCATGACGGAGCCGGAGGAGCGGTTCAGATATCGGCGGTATCGATTGGGGCAGATAACGCCGGCGCAGGTGATGTGAACATTGAAAACACCCAAGCTCTGGACACAGATGTTACATCGCTGACGACGCAAGGCGGAGATGTTACCTTCATACATTCCGGCGGCGGCAACCTGATAATCTCCGGTACGGTTTCCAGCGGAATTAATCCAGGCACAGACGGCGGAGATATCTACATCAGTTCAGCAGATTTGCTTACGGTCGATGGATTGACGGACAGCCGAGGCGGTTCGGGAGGAATTTTGACAATAGCAGGAGCAGTATTGAATGTAGCGCCGGAACTGGGGGCCGGTGATATTTCGCTGCTTTGCAATGCATTGGATGTCATCATTAATACGCCGATGATTTGGGTCACAGAGATAATAATGACTGCTCCGCGGGATATCATCGTGCAGGCCCTGATGCAAACCACTAACCCTGATGCAGATATTAAATTGTACGCTGACTTTGATGCCGACGGCGTGGGTGGTGTACAGATCGATCCGGCGGGTAAGATTGATTCGGCGCGGGATGTCATAATCTCTGGTTCGGATGTGTACGCAACCAGTCGGGCGGGAGACAGCGTGATTATTGAGAATGACGGAGCGAACGAGCAGGTACTGGCGACAAGAAACATCACGATCCAAAGCGGCAGCGGTGCTGCGGCAAACGCGGATATATTTATCGAAGGGGTGATTCGATCCAGCGGCAACGGAACTGTTACCCTGTCTCCGAAAGATACCATCTATCTGGAATCGAATCTGTTAACCGCCGGGGGAGATATTTATCTGAATAATCCCCTGGAACTTACCAACGACAGCATCATCAACAGCGGCAACGGAGAGGGTGATATCATTTTCAACGATGTGGTAAACGGAGGTTTTGATTTATGGATATCGGCCGACGATGGTGACATCGAATTCAACGGTCCGCTGGGAGATGTAACTGCATTAGATAATGTAACAATAAACGGTGCCGGAAGTGTAACCACAAATGACACTTTCACTGCAAATGTATTTTCCATAACTAATGGTGGTATTGTCGATTTAAACGGGCTGGTCATATTATCCGGGGATTTTGCCAGTTCCGGCAGCAGCTTTGACAATACGGGAGCAGCGATTGCCACCAACGGCGGCAATATTGCTATCGATCATACCGGCGATGTGACCATCGGCGGAGCGATGAACAGCGATTCCGGGGATATTGATATCGATACTTCAGCAGCTTTGACACTGGACAGTGCAATCAGCACGACGACAGGGTCAATCACGATTGATTCCGATGAGGCAACGGTTATTACCGCAGCCGGGGATATATCTACATCGACCGGAGATGTTCGGATTGGATTGAATCGTAACGGCGAAATTAATTCAGCCGGC
Organism: Sedimentisphaerales bacterium; assembly: GCA_016934515.1. Classification (GTDB taxonomy): domain Bacteria; phylum Planctomycetota; class Phycisphaerae; order Sedimentisphaerales; family SM23-30; genus JAFGSR01. Next base: position 13,927 of record JAFGSR010000186.1, on the reverse strand, counting down.
AACATTGCTACTTCCGGCGGAAATGTTACTTTTGATAATGCAACAATTCTGACAGGTAATGTTTCTACTTCCGAAGGTAACGTTGCTTTTAATAATACAACAACTCTGTCGGGTGACGTTACCACGTCCAGCGGTAGTGTTACTTTTAATGGTGCAACAACTCTGTCGGGTAATATTACTACTTCCGGAGGCAGTGTGACCCTTGATGACGTTACGATTTTGACGGGGGATGTGGCTATCAGTACGGGTGATACGGAAGGTGATATTGCATTTAATGGTGCTTTAGATGGTGGTTTTGATCTGGTTTTGGCGGCGGGTACGGGTAGTGTTGCTTTTGCAGGGGAAATCGGCAGTCATGCAGCGTTGGGTGATTTATCGGTTGAGGGTGCGTCCAGTGTGACCGCTGCAAATACTATCCATGCAAATCAGGTTGCAATAATCAATGGTGGTGTTGTCGATTTGAATGGTGCGGTTACGGCTGACGGAGGATTCAATAGTACCGGCAGCAGCTTTGACAATACGGGCGCGGCTATAACCACCAACGGCGGTAATATTGTTATCGATCATACCGGTAATGTGACCATTGGCGGGGCACTGAACAGCGCTGCCGGGAATGTTGATATTGATACTTTGGCGGCTTTGACACTGGACAGTGCCATCAGCACGACGACAGGGTCAGTCACGCTTGATTCCGATGAAGTGACGACTATTACTTCGGCGGGGGACATCTCTACAACGACCGGTGACGTATGGATTGGTTTGGATCGTGACGGCGAAATTAATTCGGCCGGCGACATTAATACTTCCGGTGGGAGTGTTACTTTCGATAATGCAACGACTCTGACGGGCGACATTACTACTTCCGGTGGGAATGTTACTTTTGATAACGCAACGACTCTGATGGGCGACATTACTACTTCCGGTGGAGATATTACTTTTGACAATGCAGCTACTCTGACGGGCGACACTACAGTTGACACCGGTGATAACGGAGGAGATATCCTTTTTAACGATACCCTGGACGGGGGATATGACCTGTCGCTGACCGCCGGTGAAGGAAGCATCACGCTGGAAAAAGCGGTGGGAAATACAAACCACCTGGAAACCTTACTTATCAATAGTGCATCGAGCGTGACCGTCAACGATACTGTTGAGTCAGGTGATTTTATAATTTCCGAGGGCGGGAACGTGGACTTGAACGGGGCGGTTACCGCCACGGGTGGTTTTTACAGCAGCGGCAGCAGCTTCGACAATACAGCAGCGAGTATTACAACTGCCGATCAGGATATTACGATTCAGCATAGCGGGGATATAACGATTGGCTCATCACTGATAAGCGGTGCCGGGAATATTGCAATTGATACAACGGGCGAATTGAATATCAACAACAGCATTAATACTACCTCAGGTTCTGTCAGCCTGGACGCGGACGGGCTAATCGCAATAAGTAGTTCCAGTGATATAACGACGGGTACAGGAAACGTATATTTGGGGACAAATCGAAATGGTGCTATCAGTACAGCGGGTGATATTACTACGGACGGCGGAAATATCATCTTTGGTAATGAGACAACATTAACCGGAAGTATTCTGCTTGATACAGGTGCAGGTTCGGGAGATATTGCTTTTCATAACAGTGTGGACGGAGGATTTGATCTGGCTGTCTGGGCGGGGACAGGAAACCTGGAATTTCAGGGGCTGGTTGGTGCCGCTGACAAGTTAGGTGACCTTACGGTTCAAAGTGCTGACGATGTAACCGCTGACGAATCGGTTTACGTCGATAGCTTTACTTTTGCAAACGGAACCGGGGATGTCACATTCAGCAATGACTTGATAACCCAGGGCGATGCCGATCAGCCCGGCGGAGCGATCCAAATTGTTTCGGATGGTAATATTACTTTTGGTCAGGTAATTGACAGTTCCGGCGGGGACAGTTCCACCGGAACCGGACAGGATGGCGGCGAAGTTGTTTTAATCTCAAATAACGGTTCAATTACGGTGGGTTCGATTAACACTTCCGGCAGCGCCGCTGTTGCAGGCGACGGAGGCAGCGCGGGAGATATCACGTTGCAGGCGTGTAAGGAGCTAAGTCCTGGAGGTCGCAGCGAAGGAGATTATCTACCGGTTGGACTGATACAGTTAAATGGTGATATGCTCGCCCTGGGCGGCAAAGGGGCGGGGGCAGGGGCGGATGGTATCGGCGGGAATATCGATTTGGGATTGGACGGTCGTACTTCGATTTCCAGTATTGCAACGATCACCGGTAATCCTTCCGGCGGAGATGTTGCAATTCAAGGGCATTCGATTTCCATGGGGCAGAATGAAAAATTTACCGTGCTGGGGAATCTGACACTGACATCCGATGACGGAGTTATTACGGTCGGCGACCTGACTACACAAGGTGATCTGACAGTAGATGCCGGCGAACTGGGCACAATAATATTATTGTGTCGGGAAATCGGCGATGTAAGATTGGCTGCCAGTGCCGAGGGAGGTGTGGTTCAGGATGCCGGACTGGATTTCGTCGCGGGCGGCGATATGATATTTATCGGCACGTTGGAGTTGGCGGGTATCGGAGAAAACAAACCTCAGTTTGCCGCGCTGGATACCGATGCAATCAGCAAGCCGCCCCAGGGAGACCCGCGTTTCATAATTCGTCAGATGCATGAATTCCCGGACTTGATTGGTTCGGTGTTAGACGGCGTGGCAACCGGTCAAATTGTAGGAACCGGCAACAGCGCCGGGGCAACGGAAGCGATAGCCGGAGCAATGTCCCACGAGATTTCTTTGCTGCAACTTATTAGCGTAGCGAGGCCGAGACGAAATGAAATCAACATGGCAGAGTGGGAGAAAGTTGCTTCGGTTCTCGAAAAGCTGAGGATCAAACCTCGTTATTTGCGCCAGGATGAAATCCTGCAGGGCTGGGCGATTTATGACGACTATTTTGGTACGAACATGCCATCCGATTCAGACAGGTGGATTACCGCGAATCGTTTGGATTCGGCGCAGATTCAATTACTGGCAAAGAAACTGAAACGATTCATTGCTAACCGTACCGAAAAAAACACCGTTTCCAAGAACGCTATACAGGAAGATGTGTTATTGAATGAGGACCTGTCACAAATTGCGGCTTCGCTTGCTCTATTGGATCAGTTGCCCGAGCTTACTGCACTGGAAAAGGAACAATTAATCGAACAGGTTTTGCATTTGACTAAGCCTCGAGAATTCGACATGGCGGAATTCAGGGACAAGGTATCTCAGTTCTAAAATTTATTGAGATATTTTTCTGTAAAGCAATCTCATCAGCTACTACAACGGTTTTGACATTCACAGGTCCATCCAATTTTCTCAAGATCACCAATTCCCTTGCGCCACACATAGCGTGATTTCGCACTCCATTAATCAAGCCTGAATTTGAGATTTTTTGTTTTCGAATTTTCTCCCCTCTTTCTACCGCCCGGCGGGGTAATATCCGGTTTCTGTTGGGATAAATCTACAAAAACACGAGAAAAAAATTAATATTTAACTTGCCGGCATAGGATAGTACAGTATAGTACAGTTGTTAAATACTTATCAGATGAGTAAACAAAAACCATAGGATTGTATTAGCAATGAGATATGCGTGAGTTCAAATTAGTAATTCCGGATCGAACCTTTTGCTTTAAGTAAGGTAATCAAATGATTAATAATGTAGCCATCATTCTGTTGACCGTGGCGGTCTCGGCGGTTTCAGCAAGGGAGTATCATGTTTCGGTAAGCGGCAACGACCAGCAGGAGGGCACCGTCGCCAAACCTCTGCAGACCATTTCAGCAGCGGCCCAGCACGCTCAGCCCGGTGATGTTATCACGGTGCATGAGGGTGTCTATCGTGAGCGTATCGATCCGCCGCGGGGGGGCGTTTCCGACCTGATGCGGATCACATACCAGGCGGCTAAAGGCGAAAAGGTAGTTATCAAAGGTTCTGAGATTGTCAAGGGCTGGCAGCAGGTGCAAAACGACACCTGGAAAACCACCATCGGCAATAGCTTTTTCGGGAACTTCAATCCGTATAGCGACCTGATTAACGGCGACTGGTTCAGTCCCATGGGGCGGGATCATCACACCGGTGCGGTCTATCTGAATGGCCACTGGCTTATCGAAGCAGCCAATCTGGAAGACGTGTTAAAACCGGTGGGAGAAGCAGCACTGTCATATACGCCCCGAAGCCAACAATCTCTGCTGAATGTTGCCTGGCTGCGAACCGGTGAGGGCGCAGAAAACGCCGGGCGGATTCCGGCAGCAGATTTTGCGGCTCAACACGGCATTCAAAAGGCCCCCTGTTCGGAGGGAGGCCAGTGCATCGGCTGGATCGAGCATGGTGACTGGGTTAGATATGAGCGGGTGGACTTTGGCGAGCGTACCGAACAAATCGAGATTCGTGCTGCGTCTGAAACCGCCGGCGGGAGCATCGAAATTCGTCTGGATACACCGAACGGAGAACTGCTGGGCACCTGTGCTGTTCCGAATACCGGCGGGTGGCAATCGTGGTCTTCGTTCAAGGTAAAGATCAAGCCGGTCAGTGGTCTCAAGTCGCTCTGTCTGGTGTTCAGGAGCCCCCAATCGGAGAACGAACCAGAGGTCCAATTATGGTTTGCTCAGGTGGACTCGTCGAACACCACCATCTGGGCACAGTTTAAGGGTGTTAATCCCAATGAAGCCGAGGTCGAAATCAACGTTCGTCAAACGGTGTTCTATCCCGAAAAACCGGGCATGAATTACATCACGGTGCGGGATTTTTCAATGATGCACGCAGCGACGCCCTGGTCGCCGCCCACCGCCGAGCAGATTGGTCTGATCGGTACTAACTGGAGCAAGGGCTGGATCATCGAAAACAACAACATTAGCTACTCCGTCTGCACCGGCATCACGCTCGGTAAGCACGGCGATAAATATAATAATACCTCCGCAAATTCAGCAGAGGGCTATGTCAAAACGATCGAACGCGCCACGGCAAACGGCTGGTCGAAGGACAACATCGGCCACCACATTGTGCGGAACAATCGCATTTCGAATTGCGAGCAGGCGGGGATCGTTGGCAGTATGGGGCCGGTGTTCTGTACCGTCACGGGTAATACCATTCACGACATCCACATTCGTCGGTTGTTCACCGGAGCTGAAATGGCTGGGATCAAGTTTCACGGCGCCATCGATACCGTTATCAGCCGCAACCATATTTATCGTACTTGTCGCGGAATCTGGCTGGACTGGATGGCCCAGGGCACACGCGTCACCCGGAACCTGTTGCACGACAACGGACCCAGTGAAGACTTATTTGTGGAAGTCAACCACGGGCCGTTCATGGTGGACAATAATATATTCCTCTCGAGTATTGGTGTTCTCGTCAACTCCCAGGGAGGTGCTTATGTACACAACCTGATAGCCGGCAGTGTACCGGTCATCCACGGAGAAGGCCGCCAGACACCGTATCACAAAGCCCACTCTACCGAAGTCGTGGGTTTGGCGCCTAATCCCAGCGGTGATGACCGCTACTACAACAACATCTTCGTCAACGTCGGCCTGACGATGTACGACCGGGCTAAACTGCCGGTGTTCATGGCTGGAAATGTGTTCCTCAAAGGCGCTAAACCGTCGAAGCACGAGTCCGGTCCGCTCGTGCAACCGGAGTTCGATCCCGGTATCAAAGTGACCCAAGAGCAGAATGTCATCAACCTTCTTATCACCCTCGACAAGACCTGGGCCGAGAAGTGCTCGCGTCAGCTCATCACAACCGAACTACTCGGGCGGGCGAAAATTCCCGATCTTCCCTACGATCAGCCTGATGGCTCACCCTACCGCATCGAAACCGATTACTTCGGCAAGGAAAGAAACATTGCCAATCCCTTCCCGGGGCCCTTTGAGTATCCCGAGGGGGCAAGGCTGACGATGCCCGAGGGAGCAAAGCTGACATTGAAAGTCTGGCCTATGAGCGACCAGTAACAGGCCGTGTCATAACATAATGGCCTACAGATACTACGTTTATGGAGGCCAATAGAAAGTCTCCGCCCCAGCAACAACAAGAGTAACCAAATGACAGATAAGAATGTGATTGATAGGGTTTTCAAGATGTCGTCCGCGGCCTCAACGCCCAAGTACAGGCAGATCATGGACTCTGTTCTCAAAGGCATTGAGCAGGGTAAGATCGGCAAGGGAACTCATCTTCCGTCGATCAACGAAGTTTGTGTCAAACATTCACTGGCCCGGGAAACGGTTAATAAAGCTTACAAACATCTCAAGCAGAAAGGTGTGGTTTCTTCGCTGCCCGGTAAGGGATTCTTTGTCACAACAAATCATTACGCAAAAAAGGTGAACGTGTTTGTGCTCTTTGATGTGCTTCAGGCCCCCTATAAAGAAAATCTCTACGAAGGTATCAAGAAAGGACTTCGGGGTAAGGCAACTCTGGATTTTTATTTTCACCATTACAATCCGGAGGTGTTCTGCAAGCTGCTCCAGGACAGTATCGGAAAATATGAATATTATGTAGTTATGCCCATACCTAACGCCAAGGTGCGAAATACCCTTTCCTCTTTTGACCAGGACAAGTTGTTGCTTCTTGATATAGATGTCAGTTACCCGCGCCGCAACTGTGCCATTATACGTCAAAGCCATGACGAAGAACTCGAAAGAGCTCTGGAAACCGGATTGAAAAAAATCAGACGCTACAAATCATTCACGCTGGTCTTTCCGAAAAACAGAAACTGCCCCGTGGTAATCAAAAAAGCTTTCGGCCGCTTCTGTAAAAAACATGGACTCGAATGGAATATCCTGCCCTCCTTAAACGAAAATAATATCAACCAGGACAGCGCCTATCTGGTTATCGAAGACGATGACCTGGTCAATATCGTAAAATACTGTAAAGCCCATCGCTTGCAGGCGGGAAAAGATATTGGCTTCATTTCTTACAACGATACATCTTTCAAGGAAATAATTGAAGGTGGAGTGTCCGTGGTCTCGATAGATTTTTATGCCATGGGGCAGCGCACCGCCGAACAGATATTACGTCGCGAAAAGATTAACTTTCTGCAACCAACAGAACTGATTTTGAGGTCATCGTTATGAACAAAGCGGAAACCCATAAGCAATCAGGCAGCATTAAATACCTGGTAGGTATTTCCCTGGTGGCTGCCTTGGGCGGTTTACTCTTTGGATATGACACGGGAGTGATTTCCGGGGCTATAGGTTTCCTGCAAGAGGCGTATAACCTGACACCAAGAATGGTGGGCTGGGTTGCTTCATGTGCGCTCATAGGCTGTATGGTTGGCGTTGCTTTTGCAGGAATACTGGCTGACTATATTGGAAGAAAGAAAGTTCTGGTTCTGGCGGCAATTCTTTTTTTCGTATCGGCTCTCGGCACCGCACTGCCCCAAACGCTGATGCAGTTCATTGTCTTTCGTTTCATCGGCGGACTGGGAGTAGGCATTGCTTCGATGACCTCGCCCATGTATATTGCAGAAATCACACCCGCACGCATCAGAGGGCGTATGGTTTCAATTAACCAGTTCGCCATCGTTACAGGAATGTTGGTCGTCTATTTCGTTAATCTGTTCATCGAGGCTCAAGGTGATGATGCCTGGGATTTGGCTCGGGGGTGGCGCTGGATGTTCGGCAGCGAAGCTTTACCTGCAGCACTGCTTTTTGTGCTGGCCCTGTTTGTCCCTGAAAGTCCCAGGTGGCTGGCAAAGCAGGGCTTGCGGGATAGAGCTCTGAAAGTTTTGTCACGCGTTGGCGGCCTTGAACATGCCCAGGGGGAAATGGTGGAGATCGAAGATGCGCTGCAGCACGAAGGCGCCAGCATCAGGGAACTTTTCAAACCCGGCATGACCATCGTCCTGGTGATTGGTGTTTCCCTGGCGATATTGCAACAGGTCACCGGCATTAATGTTTTTCTATATTTCGGCCCGGAAATTTTCAAACAACTGGGAAGCAAAATGGATGCGGCTTTGTTGCAGCAGGTTGTAATTGGAATTGCAAATCTGGTCTTCACCATAATAGCTATCTGGACCGTGGACCGACTGGGCAGAAAACCGCTAATGCTCATCGGCGCCGCGGGAATGGGAATTTGCCTTTTTGCCCAGGGCGCCTGTGCAATCATGGACATAACCGCAAAATGGATGTTGATTCTGGTTATTGGTTACATCGCTTGCTTCGCCCTTTCACTGGGCCCGGTGGTGTGGGTTTACCTGTCAGAAATATTTCCCAACAAAATTCGAGGCCGGGCAATGTCCATCTCAACCCTTTTTCTCTGGCTGTCCTGCTGGGCGGTCTCACAGTCATTTCCCATGATGGATAAAAATGAGTACCTTATAGAAAAATTCAATCACGGATTTCCTTTCTTCGTGTATGGTGCATTTTGCGTCGTGACATTTATTTTTGTATGGCTGGTGGTTCCGGAAACCAAAGGCAAATCTTTGGAAGAAATTGAAAATATGTGGGTAAAGGGTAATAAAAAATGAAGCATAAAGAACTGGTTAAGCAAGCATTGAATCACAAAAGCACGGACAAAGTTCCCGTCGATTTCGGCAGTACTGCTGTAACGGGTATGCATGTCACAGCCGTGGGACAGTTGCGTGAATATTACGGTCTTGAGAAACGGCCAGTCAAGGTATGTGAGCCGTACCAGATGCTGGGTGAGATCGAGGAAGATCTCCTGGATGTCTTGGGCATTGATACCGTCGCCATGGCTGGGCCGAATACAATGTTCGGTTTTAAAAACGAAAACTTCAAAGAGTTCACCGCACCCTGGGGCCAGGAATTGCTGGTCTCGGAGCATTTCAATACGACAACAGACTCTAACGGCGATCTTTTGATATATCCCCAGGGTGATACGAATGCTCCGCCCAGCGGCCGAATGCCGGCAAACAGTTTTTTCTTTGACAGCATAATCCGTCAGGAACCTATCGATGAGGATAATCTAAATCCTGAAGATAACCTGGAAGAATTTGGCCCCATCTCCGATGATGACCTTAAACATTATCAGGAACAGGCAAAACAGCTTGCTGCATCAGATCGGGCGGTAGTCGGCGGGGTAAGTGGAACAGCGTTTGGTGACATAGCGTTGGTGCCGGCACCTTTTATGAAAAATCCCAAAGGCATCAGGGATATTGCCGAATGGTATATGTCCACCGCTATCCGGCAGGACTATCTGCATCAGGTTTTTTCCCGTCAGTGTGAAATTGCGTTGGCGAATCTGGAGAAGGTCCATGCTGTTGTCGGTGAGGTGATAGATGTCCTTTTTATATGCGGCACTGATTTTGGGACGCAGCGGTCCACTTTTTGTTCGCCCGATACTTTCGAAAAACTTTATGCGCCGTACTACAAAAAAATTAATAGCTGGGTACATAAAAATACCACCTGGAAAACCTTTAAACATTCCTGTGGTGCGGTTGAAAATTTCATGGACCATTTCATCGCTTCGGGATTTGACATTATCAATCCCGTCCAATGTTCAGCGACGGGAATGGACCCCCAAACCTTGAAAGATCGCTATGGCGACAGAATTGTGTTCTGGGGTGGCGGCGTCGATACCCAGAAAACCCTACCGTTTGGAACTCCCCAGCAGGTGCGTACCGAAGTGTTAAAACGCTGTGAAATATTCTCACCCAACGGCGGCTTCGTTTTTGATGCTATCCATAACATCCAGGCCCAAACCCCAACCGAAAACATTGTTGCCATGATAGAAGCCGTCAATGAGTTTAACGGATGCCGATATCAATAGCATTTTATAAATTGCACCAGTTAACCTAACCAATGGAGTAATTATCATGAAATCTTTTCCCGTTCCGGAAACTAATCTCAACAAAATTATTCTTTCAGCAATTCCGCTGATTGTACTGATGACCTCTTGTTCCATCACGGGCAACGAACCTGAATTGCCCGGCATCGATAAGCTCAAGGTTATCGAGGAGCTTCCCGACCCTTTCCTCATGAACAACGGCAAACGAGTCCGGACACGTGCCGACTGGGAAAAACGCCGCAAGGAAATCAAAGCCATGATTCAGTATTACCAGTACGGCCATATGCCCGCGGCGCCGGGAAATATCACAGCACGCGAACTGTCCCGCGAAGAAATCTATGACGGAAAAGCCCTTAAAAAACACCTCCTCCTGTCCATGGGCCCTGACAAAAATATCATAATTAATTTAGGAATAATCATGCCCACCGGCAAAGGCCCTTTCCCCGTTATTATAAAAAATGCCAACGATATCTTCTACGTACCAATTGCCGAGGAAATCGTCAAACGTGGATACGTGGTAGCTGAATACCGGCGCACCGACCTCGACCCTGATGAAAATAACATAATTGGACCCGCCCAAAAAGCCTATCCCGATCATGACTGGGCCACCCTGGCAGTATGGGCCTGGGGAGGGATGCGCGTCATTGATTATCTGACCACCCTGGATTATATCGACAAAAGGTACATAGCTTTCACCGGCCATTCCCGCGGCGGCAAAACCGCCCTGCTGGCTGGAGCTCTGGATGAAAGAATCACGCTGGTTGCCCCTAACGGTTCGGGCTGCGGCGGCGCAGGTTGTTACCGCATCCAGGGAAAAAAATCGGAAACCTTAAAAGACATCACCGAACCAACCAGGTTTTCCTACTGGTTCCATCCGCGGTTTAGAGACTTCGTAAATCAGGAAACGAAATTGCCCTTCGATCAGCACTTTCTCAAGGCACTCGTAGCTCCGCGGGCCCTCATCTCTATTGACGCCCTGGGTGACCTTTGGGCCAATCCCCTGGGCACTCAACAAACTTACCTTGCAGCTCAGCCGGTTTTTGATTTCCTGAATGCCGGCAACAAAAACGCCATCCATTTCCGCCAGGGTGGGCACGACCAGAACGAAGAGGATTGGCACACGCTGGTTGATTTCGCCGACATGGTCTTCTTCGGTAAAAAAGTCAAACGAAAATTCGACCAGCTACCCTTCCCCGACGCCCAAAATCCCTTCTCCTGGTCAACACCTCCCAAAAACAATTCTTAGAGATTTCTATATTGTGCGAAAATGACAGGTATAGGCTCTATTGCTCTACACCGCCGTTGGATTCGTAATAGCTTCGACCATGGCCCAAAAGTTCTCCATCGGCGTGTCCAGTTGCACGTGATGTGTCGGCCCTAATATCAGCCCCCCATTCCTCCCCAAAACCTGTTTCCGTGCTTCAACTTCCTGCCGAACATCCTCCGGCGACCCAAACGGCAGCGTCTGCTGTTCATCAATGGATCCCCAAAAACACAGCTTATCACCGTAGGTCTCCTTAAGGTGCTCCAGATTCAAACAGGCGGGCTGAATCGGATTGAGCACATCCAGACCAATCTCCACAAGTTCCCCCACAATGGCAGCGATGCTCCCGCAACTATGATACGCTATCTTGATCTCTGGATTAATCTCTTTAAGCGTTCGGATAAACTCTGCCATTCGGGGCTTGAGCATCCGTCGCCACAACTCCGGCGACATAAGCATCCCCTGTTGCGAACCCACATCATCACCGATCCAGATCATATCCACGCCCATTTCAACCAGCTTTTTAGCCGCCGCAAGATGATAGTTATAAGGGATATCCAGAATCCGTTCGACAAGTTCCGGATTCTCTATGAGATCCATCATCGTCCTTTCCAAACCGCGCAAAGCCCAGGCAGTCTCCCAGATGGTTGTCACCGTCACACCGACAATCCAATACTCCTCCCGATAGTTTTTAATCAAATCCTGCGCATCTCGGTAGAGCTGAGGATCGTCGGGGCTCGGAGGCACATAATTGTCGAGCGCCTTTGCGTCAGCCAGGGGGTGGGAAATAATTTCCGTATAAATGCCCGAACCAAACCGGGTCTCGTAAGGTGTTGCCCTCCAGCCTATTCCCCATTCATCGATATATTTCGCTCCCGGTTCAAATGTCTGGTAATAGTTGTTCGCCCAACCAACTGACGTCAAAAGAAGATCCTCACCCAGATAATGCTCCAATTCATAGCTGTTCCCCCCTCCATGGGGATTATGTACTTTACCAATCTTGCCGTGAATTTCCTGCTTAAGTCGGTTGGCAAACTCCGGCGTAAAGCTGATTTGCATGGGGCACCGGTCCGACTCTTCATGGGCCAGGGCCAACGCTACACGTTCGCGATGTTTCATTAATGTCATCCTCTCTGAAAAAACAATCCCGGACCACAACATTCAAATCAACAATTATATTATACTTAAAATTTCATCTCTTAACCAAAATAAATCTCCAGAAATTCCCTGTAGCCTGCCCGATGGCTTAAGTTGATTCAGCTTACACCAGCGAAGCTCGTCTTGCTTTACGCTCAGCGCGTCGCCTTTTCCTTTTGCGGGCTTGCTTGGCCATCCGCCAGGCTAATTTCGGCCCCCGTATAAGCAGGACGGGAAGAATGTTGAGCGCACCATTCCGAACCCACTTGCGAACGATTCGCAGAATCTGGTTGAAAGTAAAAAAATCCCGATAAATCTGACGACGCAGTTGTCTGAGTTCTTGCACGGAGCAGTGGTCCGAATAGATCTTCCCGTTGGGAGCAATATGGTATCCCGGATTATTTGACACCAGTTCGTCCAGACCGGAATAGGGACTGACGTGCAGCGTTGACAAAGAAATGGAATCCAAGCCCAGTTCCTGTGCGAAAGATGAAATCTGACGCATCTCCTCCACCGTCTCGCCTATATTCCCCAAAATGAAATAGCCATGGAGGATCATGGAACTTTTACTTAGTACCTTGCAGTATTCGCGAATCCGTGCGATGTCGAATCCCTTACGCATGGATCGCAGAGTCTTGTCCTGAGTCGATTCGACCCCTAGTAATAGGACCGCAAAGCCGGCCCGCTCCATCTTCCGCAACACATCCGGTCGCCGGGCGATTTCCAGCCGGGCATTGATGACGTACTTCTTCCGAATTCCCCGGGCCAAAATCAGATCGCAGATTCGCGCCACGCGGTCCATGTCGAAAGTAAACAGGTCGTCGGTAAAAGCAACTATATCCGCCTTGATTTGGTCGAGCTCGGCTACCACGGATTCCGGAGAACGCGCCGACCATTTCCGCTTCTCTCCCCAAGGGTTGCGGTTAAACGAACAAAATGTGCAGTTAAACGGACAACCACGCGAGGAGGACAACGTGTCAACTTGCATGCCCACGTTGACGTCTTCGATTGTTATTTCATAAGTGTACCTTCGTAATCGGCGATCGGGGTAAAGATCTTCTCTGACCTGGTCCAGCTTGCGGTTGGGATTGTGAAAAATCCGGCCATCTTTCCTGAAGCTGATCCCGGAAATCTCTTCAAGTGGTACGCCCTGACACACCTCTTCCATTGCCTCTTCCCCGTCACCTCGAATGACCACGTCCACGTTAGGGTAGTCAACCAGCCAACGCTCTGGGGCTTCCGTAGCATACCTTCCACCCACCACGGTAAAAATACCTGCTCCTACTGAAAGTATCTCCTCACCTATGAACTGAGCATCGCGATCCCAATTGACTGAAAAACAAACCATATCGGTTTCCGGACGCAAAAAGTCCTTTGTGCGACCAGCCTCTTTACGCATATCCACGATATCCAGCTCCTGAACATGGGGCCTGACCGCCGCCGCGATAAACTCAAGCCCCAACGGGGGGAAAAAGCCCGCATGATTCAACTCCCGCCGATAAGGGTACACGCAAAGGACCTGCTGATATTTCCTGATCTCCATAATCCATCCCGTCCGAAAAGTCATAAGCTGAGATTTCAAAAATAAACAACTTCAAACCTACTTCGCCCTCCGCTTATCATGACAATACATACTTCGCATAGCTTATGCAATTAGTTTCGGCACGATTTAAGGTACCCAGGGCCACCGCATCTAAATTTTTTGTGACTGAAGAGTTCACCACTGCCCGTCCGATAACTATTGTATAGGTTGTTAT
>JAFGSR010000185.1 GCA_016934515.1 Sedimentisphaerales bacterium | reverse complement strand
CCACTTTTGTCGCGCTTTTGACACGCTATAATCGTTACATCTTACCTATCTTAACAGCCAAAACCCCAATTTCGCGCCTCATTTTCGACCCATTTTTTCTTACACAATATTCAGATTGGCTAAGCCCCTTGCCAACCTTTTTCCTGCCGGTTTGACTGGCTGATCATACCCAAAATGAACCCTCAACAAGAACATCTTATTGCCCCGGCTGCTTCTCACCCTGCATCTGCTTATCGATAGCTTCCTTGACCTTGTGCATCATCTCCACAAAATCCACCTGACGCTTGGTCAGTTCCATCAGCAACTCGTTGGTGCTGATTTTCTCCTCCAGCTCCTTAAGCTTATGCTTGTCAGCAACTTCGATGGGTTTGCCTTCCGCTTCCAACTGCTGAATTTTCGTCGCCTGCTCGTGATATTCACGAACCAGCACACCCGCTGCCTCGTCAGCATCAACCGCCTCCTGAGCTTGGGCCAACAGCTTACAACGCTCGTGAGCCGCAATTTTCTTGCCCAGCAACCCCGCCATTTCGATTAAATCTTTCATAGTTTGCCTCCAAATCAATCAACATCATTCTGAATCCCCCTTTTTATATTCGTTTTCACCCTTTATGTCTCGGTAAAAATCCTACTGAAAATCCATTACTTACCACTCCGCGACCTTTGCCTGTTCAGCTTTATCCTGGGCCTCGCCGGACGGTAAATGCAGTAATAATAACCATTTGACACATTCCAGGTTATCCGTTATACTAATGTTAATTCGACAAACCGATTCCGGTCGTTTGCGTTCTGTAAACCTTGCAGAAAGGACGGGTTATGCCATGAGACTTCTGGTCAAAAGAGGTCAGACGCTGGTTAACGATTTGCGTTTTTCTGAGGGGCCTGTTTATATCGGTCGAAGTTCCAAAAGCCATGTCTTCCTGCCCGATCGCTCCGTATCCAGACAGCACGGGGTTCTTTTAACCGATGAACAAGGCCAATGGTTAATTAAAGACCTCGACTCCGCCAACCGTACCCTGGTTAACGGCCGACCTGTCGTACGAATTCCTTTACATGAAGGTGACATAATAAATATTTCAGATTTCACCCTCGAAATCCACCTCGACGAACCGGCACCTCCGCAACAATCAAAACCTTTCGACATGGGCGACACCCTCGTCCATTCTCAGACGATGATTCCTTCGGTTTATGGTAAAAAAACTGCTCGACAGGCAGATCATATTATTCATATTGCGCCGGGGAGGATACAGGATCTTTACCAGATTATTGTTGGGCTGTGTCGGTTGGAGGATCAGGAATCATTGTTGCAGCAGCTTAATACTATTTTGTTGAAGCAGATGGAAGCATATCATGTTTGGATTGGTTTGCGTGAGACTACTTCGGGGCCGCTGACGACCCACGGAGGTATTAGTCGCGGCGGGATAGGTGTGGGGCTGGATACTCTTATTGGGCGCAGCATTGTCAAGCAGGCGATGCAAGCGGAGAGTTATATTCTGGTGCCCAACGTGATCGACGTTGCCAGTTCGGTGGAGACATCGCTATCGAGTCTGGAGAAATTGCGATCGGCGATGGCGGCGCCGATTATGGCGCCGGCGGGTGCGTACGGAGTTATTTATGTTGATAACGGGATCGATCAGCCGGCTTATTGCAATCTTGATTTGGATTATTTGACCATGGTGGGTAATCAGGTGGCGGCCCTGGTAGAACATATTGGTTGATAATCACGTTGGTATTTTATTGAGGCGGGGGTAAGATGGCGGGGCTAGAAGTGAATTTTTGTTTAATTTGTTTGATGGAAAGGAATTTGTGATGGCTGAGCAATTTGGTAAAGAGCACTCACGGCGTGATTTTATGAAAATTTCCTCGGCGGTGCTGGGATTGACGGGGGTGGCGGGACTGGCGGGGTGCAACGGCTTAGTTGATTCGGCGGGCAAGCGATGTTCGGGGTATCCGGTGATTAATGATGGTGATGTTGTTTTGTTTCAGGGTGATTCCATTACCGATGCCGGGCGGAGCAGAGAGCGAGCGGACCAGGCCAATGATGCTGCGGCGCTGGGGGGCGGTTATGTGGGCCTGGCGGCGGGGCAGTTGTTGATTGACCGGGCGGGGAGTGGTCTGAAAATTTATAACCGGGGTATCAGCGGTCACAAGGTTTTTCAGTTGGCTGATCGCTGGCAGAAAGATTGTCTGGATTTAAAACCGAATCTGTTAAGCATTCTTATCGGGGTTAATGATATCTGGCACATGCTCGACGGCAAATATGACGGGACCGTGGAGGTTTATGAAAAGGATTATTTTGCTTTGGTGGAGCGGACGCGCAAAGCTTTGCCGGGGGTGAAGCTGGTGATTTGCGAGCCGTTTGTTTTGCGGTGCGGTGCGGTTAATGACAAGTGGTTTCCGCTGTTCGATCACTATCGTGCTGTGGCCCGCAAAGTAGCCCGGTCGTTCGATACGATTTTTGTGCCGTTCCAGGCGATGTTCGATGAAGCGTCGAAAATTGCCCCGCCGAATCATTGGGCCGGGGATGGAGTTCATCCGACAGCGGCGGGAGCATCGCTGATGGCGCACAACTGGCTAAAGGCGGTTCAGGTGCAGCATAAGGCTTAAGTTGTTTTAGGGATTCTTAGAGCGATTTAGAAAGAGATGTTGTGGGATTTACATTACTTTTAGTAATTGCAGCAATTGTCATAGGATATTTTTGGGGTAATTATTCAAAACGAAAAATCCCCCCCACTCCAAAACCCTATTTTGATAGTGGTAATCAACAGCTTCTTGAAGATGTTGTAGAAAACCTTCTTGCAGGTGACCATCTTTTTCTTACCGGAAGCGCTGGAACGGGCAAGACTTATATGATCAGAAAAATTGCACAACGAATTTCCAGAGAACACAAAGAAGTCGTCCTTGCGGCCACAACTGGCATTGGTGCCTGTCAACTTCGTGAGGTTACAGGATTGCAATTGTCACCATACATTAAAGGCCTCGGCACTTTACATTCTGCAGCAATATTGCCAATCTCGGATTTACCGGACACTGCTGATAGAATTGAAGCAGGAAAAAATAGATTTAAATGCACATCTGTTGTTATTATTGACGAAATAAGTATGCTGGACAGTTTCACTTTCGAACGTTTTATGGAGCGTTTGCGACCTAAAACAGGAATACTGGCTGTCGGTGATTTCTTTCAACTACCACCTGTTAGAAGTACACAGGATGGACATCCAGACTTCATTTTCAACTCAAAATATTTCAATGACTTTAAAATAATAGAATTGCAGACTGTATATCGTCAGAAAGATAAAGCTTTTGTTGATTTTTTACAGGATATGCGTCTTGGCAACCCCGATTGGAATTTCCTTGAGAATGTTAATGAGAAATTCGACTCGGCTTTTCCTGTGCTTTACGGAACAAACAATGAAGTTGACGCATACAATGATGATAGAATTAAGGCTATAAATCAGAATGAGGTTGAAAGTGTAGCTTGTCCTGAAATACTAAATCCAAATTACACAGAAGATAGGGCGTTAGCGTGGTTGAGCCAGAATACGCGAGCAAAAATAAATCTTATTTTGAAAAATACTATGCGAGTTTTATGTATTCAGAATCACGAGCGACTTGTAAATGGTGACCTGGGCACTATTGATGATGTATCCATAGAATCTTTTGATGGGACAAGCCTGCCTCAATGGGTAGATATCAAATTTGACCGCCCGGAGATTGGATTAAGAAGAATGACGCCCTTTTTCTTTGAGAAAAAATATATTAATCCACATACTAACCAGGAAAAGACAGACTTTAAAGTTAAGCAGTATCCGCTCATCCCTGCTTATGCTATTACCGTACATAAATCCCAAGGAATGACCCTTGATAAAGCTAATATTGACGGCAACAGAATCAACTTTGCTTCTGGCCAAGCGTATACTGCGCTATCGAGGGTACGAACGCCATCCGGCATAATGCTTAAAAATGCCAATAATCTAGCGGCATTTTCTTCACCATCTGTAATTGAATATTATCGTAATGCACAACGTTTTGAAAAGCTAATAGGGTTGTGATTTATCAAAAATAAACGTAATACAATCAAGATAAAAGATGACGAATTACCGGCGGGCGACATTTTGTGGGGGATATGGCATCGGCCAACCCCAAGGGTACTTGGAGGTGCCACCCGATCGGATTGCTGGGGAGGATGAGAAATTGTATGCCGGGTGGAAGGCGGCGGTACGGGGGCGGAAGAAATTCTAAATCCGATCCGCCGCGTCTACGACGTCGTTGCGACGGGAGCACTAAATTCTAAATAAATTTAGATGAATCGGTGGGGCGAGCCCCACCCTACAATATTTTAATCATGGGCAAGATGCCCATGCCACCTCGGCAGCTGCGTGGGTAAGAAGTTACCCACACTACAAGTCTGTTTAAGAATTTTCGTTATGGTTTTGGTTACCTTGTTTTGCCTATTTCCGGGGTGATTGGGTTTCTGTTTGACTGTCTTCGTTTTTGACTTGGCTGAGAGCGGTTAAGCCTCCAATGGCACCGAGATTCATGGTTTCTAAAGCTGAGCTGGGAACGATAATCATGGACCCTTTTTCTTTTAATCCCTCGAATAACATATTCATGCCTCGCAGATGCATGGCGCCGGGATTGTTTTCATACTGTTTGGCGGCTTCGGCAAATTTTTCGGCGATTTCGGTTTCGGCAGTACCCAGGATGATTCGAGCCTGACGTTCGCGTTCCGCCTGGGCCTGCATGGACATGGCATTTTCTAATTCTTTGGGGATAATGATATCACGAATCTCTACAGATTGGACCGTGATTCCCCAAGGATTAGTTTTCTCATCAAGAATTTCGCGTAATCGATTTCCCAGTTCACCCCGATGGGTGAGCATATCCGCTAGTTCGTGAGTGCCGATAATATCTCTAAGGGCGGTCTGTGCAGACAGGACAATCGCTGTAAAGTAGTTTTCCACTTCGAGAATCGCTTTCTTGGCGTCCCAAACCATCCAGAAACAAATGGCATCCACATTTACCGGAACAGTATCCTTGGTGAGGGTGGACTCGGAACTAAAATCTGTGGCGCGTATTCGCATATCCACTACCTGGGCAATCCGCTCCGCGATGGGGATGATGAAAAATAGCCCAGGCCCCCGCAAACGATTAAACCGACCCAGCCGCAATATTACCGCCCTTTCCCACTCAAGAGCGATCTTAAGTGCAAATAAGACAAACAAACTCAAAACGACTGTGACGATCATTAGGGGAGCATTTAACTGGTTCCATTGTCCTTCTACCAACCGGTTGATGACGAATCCGGATAGCAATACCGATAGCGCTGCCAGCACGGCAACCCAGTTTAAGTATATATTTACGCTTTTGAACGGAAGGGTTTCGCGATATTTTTGGGTAAGCTCATGAAATACTTGTCCGGGATTTTTTTTGTTATCCATTTTGTAATCTCCCATGTAAATGTTCGACAATTTCATTTAGAGTAATGTTATATTGCTGCCCCTGGGCGACCAGTTCATCACATAGTAACTGTAATTTTTTTTGCTTTTCTTCCGGGCCGATTTTGATGAGTCGATGACCGACGAAGGTTCCGGTCCCTTGTTGGGTATCCAGTATTCCCAAGATTTCCAACTCAGAATAGGCTTTGCGGACGGTGTTGGGATTTACCTCCAATTGCACCGCTAAATCGCGCATGGTGGGTAACTGTTCGCCCGGTGAGAGACGCCCGGAGGCAATTCCATATTTGATCTGATCGATGATCTG
>JAFGSR010000184.1 GCA_016934515.1 Sedimentisphaerales bacterium | reverse complement strand
TCCGGTCGGTAACTCATTGAAGTGGCCATAAATTTCGCTCCCCCAGGCAACGATGGAGCCATCAGATTTCAAGCCCAAACTGTGATACCATCCCGCAGCTATATCAACGAAGTCGTTGCCTGAAGGTATATCAATTTCGCCAACATCATTATCTCCCCAACCAACTATCGAGCCATCGGTTTTCAAGGCCAAGCCGTGAGCAAAACCTGCAGAAGTACGAACAAAGTCATTTCCGGTCGGTAATTCATTGAAGTGGCCATAAATTTCGCTTCCCCACCCAACAATTTCGCCTGGCCCCTCTGCCCAGAGGTCTGCGACAACAGACAAAACAACTGCAATTGCAACTACGAAGACAACTCGCTTTTTCATCTTCCACCACCTTTCCGCCCATCAGGCCAATAAAAAACCCAGCGCAGAGAAAGACCGCTCTCTCTCTGTACTGGGTAAAACATTTTCGCCGAAAACCGACTTATTTTAAGATGGATTCATTATATCCCGAAGTGACTTGGCTGTCAATACGAAATTAAAGATTTTTAATATCATGTCTTTTTGCAATTTTTGTGTTTTTTCATGGCTATAAAAAAATCTGAATCCATCTTAGCGCCTTTGCGTGAAAATTCTTAAAATAAAATCTTGTCAATCCTGCCCGCCGCGTCTGCGACGTCGTCGCGACGGGTTATCCTGTCTAAAAATATTAAATTCTCTGAGTTCTCCTCTTACTCTCGCCGCGGCGAAGTAATGGCGTAGCCGGGCTGTGGCAAAATTTCTTCCATTCAAAATCCAAAATCCAACACCCAAAATCTCTCTCTTTACCCTGAACCCTGGCCCCTGAACCCTACATAATCAGCGTAAAATCGGCGTTAATCTGCGGTTCCAAAAGGGTTTATGTAAATTTCGACCTGAAATCAAACCGGTCCAAAAGCGCGACAGCCATTTTTCAAAAATTGCAAATTTCTGCAAAAAACACCCAACTTTGCCCCAACTTTCTGCAAAAACCACCCCAAAACCACCCAACTTTCATATATGTTTTTTGACTGAATTTCATCTTTTCTCATTTTCGGCCCACTTTTTGTTGCGCTTTTTGACACACTTTGCTGTTCATTTTCAGCCCATTAATGGATACCCTGTATCGAATAATGGGTCTGTTTTTGCAACACGTAAAACAAGGACTTACGTTTCCGCCCGTCCTGACATTTTGGCAGGTTAATTTTCACCCCGTTTCGTTGTCCAAATCCTCACCAATATTTTAGCCCCTCGGCCTGTCCGAGGGGTTCTTACCACTTCAAACCGCCGATTTGTCCTTTTCCTGACCACCTTTTCCAGACCTGCCAGTTTGCGGTTTTGGCAGTTAACACCCAAAATTCCTGCCGAGTTGACATGAAAATCTGAATCGGCCTGACCGAGCAAAAACCATAAGTGTCTGATATATAAAGATATAAGAGCAGAGGCTTTCGCTGGCATGGTCTTTGCTGTTTAATATCAATACAAACAATTTATGGATAATTTCTGTTCAAGGAGAAGCAGACTATGGCTACTGGAAAGATAATTGGAATTGATTTGGGGACTACTAATTCGGTGGTTGCGGTACTCGAAGGCACCACGCCCAAGGTGCTGGTCAACGCCCAGGGAGCACGCTTAACCCCTTCGGTTATTGGGTTTACGGATAAAGGCGAACGGCTCGTCGGCCAAATCGCCCGCCACCAGCAGGTTACCAACGCCGAAAACACCGTTTATTCCATCAAGCGCTTCATGGGCCGGCGGCACAATGAGGTGTCTTCCGAGGAAAAAATCGTGCCTTACAAAATCGTAGGCGGCCCAGACGAATTGGTAAAAGTCGAGATCCGCGGTAAGCAATACACCCCGCCGGAGTTGTCAGCTATTGTGCTGCAGGATTTGAAAAAAACCGCGGAAGACTACCTCGGCGAAAAAGTCGAACGCGCCGTAATTACCGTGCCGGCCTACTTTAACGATGCGCAACGGCAGGCCACCAAGGACGCCGGGCAGATAGCCGGTTTGCAGGTCGAGCGGATTATTAACGAGCCGACCGCGGCGGCGCTGGCTTATGGTTTGGAAAAGAAATCCAACGAAAAAATCGTGGTGTTTGATTTCGGCGGCGGCACTTTTGATATTTCCATACTGGATATCGGCGATAACGTCTTTGAAGTGCTCAGCACCAACGGCGATACCCACCTGGGCGGCGACGATATCGACGAGATTTTGATTAATTACATCGCCGATGAATTCAAGAAGAACGAAGGCATCGATTTGCGGAAAGATTCGATGGCTCATCAGCGATTGAAAGAAGCTGCCGAAAAAACCAAATGCGAATTAAGTACTTCGCTGGAATCCACCATTAATCTGCCGTTTATCACTGCGGATCAGTCCGGGCCGAAACACCTGCAGATGAAAATTAATCGAAGCACTTTCGAGCAATTGATTTCCGGGGTGCTTTCCCGGCTGAAGACGCCGTGTGAAAAAGCTTTGCAGGACGCCAAACTGGCCGCCGGGGATATTGCCGAGGTGGTTCTGGTGGGTGGTTCGATCCGGATACCCAAGGTCCAGGAACTGGTCAAGGAAATGTTCGGCAAAGAACCCAACCGCAGTATCAATCCTGACGAAGTGGTTGCCATTGGAGCTGCTATACAGGGTGGTGTGCTGGCCGGTGATGTGAAAGATATTTTGCTGCTGGATGTTACGCCGCTTTCTCTGGGAGTGGAAACGCTCGGTGGCGTGATGACCAAGCTGATCGAACGCAACACTACGATTCCCACGTCGAAAAAGGAAGTTTTCAGCACGGCGGCGGACAGTCAGACGTCGGTGGATATTCACGTGCTGCAGGGTGAGCGGGAATTTGCCCAGGACAACCGGACGCTGGGTCGTTTTCAGTTGACGGGTATTCCGCCGGCCCCGCGGGGATTGCCTCAGATTGAGGTTTCATTTGATATAGACGCCAACGGCATTTTGAATGTGGCGGCCAAGGATTTGGCGACCAGTAAGGAACAGAAGATTGAAATCAATGGTTCATCCGGTCTGAGCGACGATGAAATCGGCAAGATGACCAAAGAAGCTGAGCAACATGCCGAGGAAGACAAAAAACGGCGTGAAGCGATCGATGCCAGGAATCAGGCGGATCAGTTGATTTATTCGACGGAAAACACACTGAAGGAACATGGCGAGAAGGTTCCGGCGGAAGAAAGAGCCAAAGTCGAATCGGCGGTCAATGATCTGAAAGAAGCTATGAAATCGGAAGACGCCACTGCTATTCGTCACTCGATGGAAGCGGTTGCTACCGCCAGTCAGACTATCGGTAAGATACTCTACGAACAGGCTGCTGCGCAACAGCAGTCGGCAGGTGCTGCTCCGGAAGCTACGGCGGATGCTTCGGGTCAGGAGAAAAAGAAAGACGATGACGACGTGATTGACGCTGAGTTTGAAGTAAAAGAATAGGTGTTAGGTACTAGGTTCTAGGTGTTAGGCCTGGTGGGGGCGGGAAGATTAAAGTTAAGCTTAATGGCAAAACAGGAAAAAGCAAACAATACATCGAAGTCTGTGGTAGGGAGCGAGTTGTTGATTAAGAGTCGGGCGTTGGCCTGTGAAATTGCACGATTGGCGGATGATCGTCATTGCAGCGAGATTGTGATTATGGAATTGGCCCAGCGTAGTCCGGTGGCGAATCATTTTGTGATTTGCACGGGGACCAGTGCGCAGCAGATGCGGGCGGTGGCCAAGGAGATCGAGGGGCTGGGCAAGGAGTTGGGTTCCAGGGTTTACAGTCGGGCCGGGATCCAGCAGGGTTGTTGGGCCATTGTCGATTTTGTTGATGTGGTGGTGCATTTGTTCGAGAAGGAGTATCGTAAGTTTTACGATTTGGAAATGCTTTGGGGGGATGCTCCTAAGATCGACTGGCAGGAAAAAACATAGCCACAGAGAACACAGAGGACACAGAGAAATTTTAATTTTTAGACACTGATTTTCACTGATTTATTTTAGGTAAAATATTTATCCACAGGGATCTTAGTGCGGTCAAGTCGCAACCAATTTGAAACCGCAGATGAACACCGATAAACGCGGATTTTTAATTGCCACAAAAAACATAAAAATCACAAAATTATATTAATTTGCAGGTAAGTTTGCCTGTGCTAAAAATCAATATAAGCTATTGATAAAACGCAATTTATAGTAAGGC